>JAGYOJ010000051.1 GCA_018399435.1 Actinomycetota bacterium
ATTTTGCTAAGGTCGTTAAAATTAAATTATTTTTAAGAAAATCAAAATTTTTTTGCTTGATATTTTCTATTTTATTTCTTACTCCTTCTATTTTTTTAGATACTCCAAAGATAAATATTGAAAATATAACAATATCGCCTTCCCATTATTTTTATGAAGAAAGGAATATTAAGCCGGGGACCCAAAAAGGCCTTTACCTTACAGGTTATAGCATGAACCTTAAGTCAAGAAGATATGAAATTTATGACTTGCTTGAAAAAACTGAGCTAAATTCAATAGTTTTTAATGCTAAAGATGACACAGGTTTTATTGACTATGATACAGATATAGAGTTTGCGGAAGAAATTGGCTCAGAATTAAAGTTATATAACCTAAAAGAGGTATTAAAAGAAATGGAATACAGGAACATATACAGCATAGCAAGAATAGTATTATTTAAAGATTCTATTTTGCCAAAATCCCGGCCTGATCTGTCAATAAAAGACTCAAGAACTGGAGAGCCCCTATATTCAGAAGGGTCAAACTGGCCTGATATTTATAGCCAGGAGGTTTGGGATTACAATATAGAGATAGTAAAAGAATTAGTTAAAGCTGGGGTTGATGAAATCCAATTTGATTATATAAGGGCTCCAGCTAGGGGAAATATTTCATATGCAGACTATACCCATAATACAGAAAACCATGAAAAAGTTTGGGCCCTTACTAATTTTTTAGAACAGGTTAGAAAAGAAACAGAAGCCTTTGACGTGAAAATATCAGCAGATGTTTTTGGCATTGTATTCATAAAGAATGACGACCAGGGAATTGGCCAATATGTTGATGATATAATGCCCTATCTTGACTATATTTACCCCATGGCTTACCCATCACATTATTCCCCTTATTTTCTAGGCTATCCAGACCCTGAAAAATATCCTTATGAAGTAGTAAAATATACTCTAGAAAAAGCGCTTGAAAGGGGCAAGGGCACCGATTGCATTATAATGCCCTGGATTCAATCATTTGGATTAAGGGTAGATTACAGTAAATTTGAGATATCCGAGCAGATGAGGGCAGCTGATGAATTAGGAATAAATGGGTATATGTTTTGGAATGCTTCCAATAAATATGGGATTGTAAAAGAAGCATTCATGGATAAATGGTAATTAATTGTCTGTATTAAGCCAACCCACCAGGCTGATAATTTTATTTTTGCCGTCTACAAGTTTCGTTTCTTTATTTGTTTCTAAACTAAAATTGTAAATATCTGTGCTCTCGACATATTCAAAATTTGAGTCGTAATTATAGAAATTATAAGCTATGCTGTTTCCATCAGGTGAAAACAATAGCTTGTTTACCCCTATCCCCTGCCCAGTTAATTTTGTTGGTTCTGCCCCCTCTAATAAATACAAATCGCCAGAAGGGTTTTGATATGTAATAGTCCCATATCTTTGGGCTCCCACATAACATACCTTATCTTTAAAAACATCTGGCTGTTGCTCCCTTAACTTATCATTTTTGGTCAATTTTTTAACCTCGCCAGAATCATTTAAGTACATATAAATATCGCCATCCTCTTCAAAATCACCTAGAAGTTCAAATATAATATTTTCTCCCTTTAATTTAAAATTTGAAAAGCTAGTTATTTCTTCTACCCCCTTTCCTTTAAATTCTTTTATATCCATAATTTCTTTTAAATTTTTGGTATCACTATTTAATAAATAAAGGGTTTCATTCTTAGTGTAATAGTCAATTATTTCATCACCTTCTAATATTTCATAATAAGGATGGAAAACAGCATATATATCTCCATTGGGTAAATAGATTACAGGCTGCATAAAAGTGATTTGTGATGCGCACATTCCGCCTATTTTTGGTATTATTTGTTTATCTTTTCCTTCTTCTATATCAAATACATGTATCCAATCAGTCCTATAATTCCCTGATATAGGATCTCCTATAGGAATATAAATTATCTCATATGCTATTTTATTGCTATCAGGCGCCCATATAGGGTTGCCATATATTTCTTCAATATTTTCTGGCATTTCACCTTCTGTATAATCAAACTTAACAATGTTATCTACTTTCCCGGTTTCAATATATATCACAGAGAGCGAACGATAGGCTCCCCTGCCCCCTTCAAAAAAAGAGCATGCAATTTTTTTACCATCGGGAGATATATTATAGACCCTTCCTAAATCATATTTATTATAAATATCAGAGTATATAAGGGTTTTTTTAGAACCGTCAGGATTTATGCTATAAATTTTTGCTACCCTGTGCTCAAAATGTGTTGATTTTTCGTCCACGCCTATTTCAAAATATATTATCTTATGCCCATTATTATTTTTATCGCTTACAGAAACTTCTTCTACTGGCTCTTCTTCAGTTGTTTTTTCATCTATTTTATTTGTATCTGTAAAATTGCTGCATCCTGAAAAAAGAAATAAAATTGCAATAAGCAAGAGAAATATTCTTTTTAACATGTCTTCCTCCGGAAATTAAATTAATGGACGTGGCTCATCAGATGTTGTAATAGGAAGCTTATTGGTTTCATAGAGAAATACAGAAAATTTTCCCATTTTAACCTTTATTCCACCCTTTTCATACCTATTTGAAGTTATGTACTTATTGTTTTCCATGCCTTTTAGTTTGGCTCTTAGTTTATCATTTGCTGAATAATTTGAAATAAAATCAATACCCTTTGCAGTAATAACAAAAACTGGTATTTTTATTCCAACCTGTACTTTAGAAACCGGCCCGATAATTTCCCTGACATAGCTTGATGCGCAAGCCCAGGCCAGGTCAGCATTATCCTTTATAATTTCTGCCTGTTCTTTATTAATTCCGCTATTGCAGACCGCAAGAATTGTTATGTCCATTTTATTATTTAAGCTATAGCTTCTTATCTTTTTTATTATTTCAGATTCATCTCCCCTGACAGTTACAACTATTTTTCTATAACCTAACTTTTCCGCTAATTTTATTCCTTCAAACTGATTGATTTTTGCATCTTCTTCAGATAGGATTTTAACATTATATTCCTTCAGCCCATTAATTATTTCCCTTATAGGAGAAGTATAAAAGACACCATTCATGTAAGCCCCTATTCCCTGGACTATATCAGGATCTGAGGTAACTATTGTCCCTGCGCCTTCACATACCAATACAGCTGCATCCTTGCTTTTTCTCTTCAAGGCATACATTATCATCTCAGATGCACCAAATGGGACAATAATTTTGCTGTCTTTTAATTTTCTTTTTGAAGTAAACATTCCCCAATTATTGGTTTGGGAAAGAAATTTTTCCTTGATGTTTTCTATATTAATTTCCTCATTTGAAAACAGTGCTTTAAACAAGGGGCAATATTTTACTTCTGGTTCCTGGACTTTTATAACCTTGCCCCCAGATATTGCAACCAGAGCCCCTGCTTTTCTTGTTACATGTAAATCATCTGGTAAACCCCCATATTCTAAAGACAACTCGTCTAAAAACTTTTCAATATCTACCACCTAGGGCCTCTCCTTCTCCTCCTGGGGCCCCTGGTAAGAGACCTGCCTACATCCTCTACTTCGCTGCTATAACAGCTTGGACAATTTACTTGGTTTGTATTGGATGTTTTAGATTCCCAAACATAACCGCAACTTCTGCACTTTATCCTGTTCTTTAAAAATATGAAATCCCCGCCCTCGATCCTTATAGGTCTTCCATTAACAATTGCCTGGGCAATTTTATTTCTTGCGCTTTCAATTAGCCTGGTAAAAGTAGGCCTGGAAATATTCATTTTTTTTGCTGCTTCCTCCTGCTTTAATTTTCTATGGTCTGCAAGCCTTATAGCTTCGTATTCATCTATAGTTAGAATAACATCAGGCTGGTTTGAGGGTTGCCTCCCCTGGGGCTTAAAGTAAAGAGCTTTAGGAGGATACAGTACATTTCTTTTTTTTCTTGGTTTTACCATAATTATTTAGCTTTAATCTTTCTAAAGTGCCTTTTTCCTTTCTGGAGTATTTTTCCATCTAGAAAAGAAGGTTTAATTTCTAAATTGCTGTCTTTTACCTTTTCCCCGTCAATTCTAACAGCTCCCTGTTTTATAAGTCTTCGGGCCTGACCATTGGATTTAACCAGTCCGCTATCTACAAGAATTTTAACAATCCAAACTTTACCGCCTTCCCTTATGCTATATTCTTCAATATTTTCTGGCACTTCTTTCTTTTTAAAAACAAGATCAAAATGTTTTTCAGCTTCTTCAGCCTCCTTTACGGTATAAAGGTCAGAAATTATAAGTTTTGCCAACCTTCTTTTAAGTATTACAGGATTAACATTTTTATTAGATAGACTTTCTTCTATTTTATCATATTCTTTTAAATCTAGCCTGGTAAGCAGTTTATAGTATCCAATCATTAAATCATCAGGAATAGACATAATTTTCCCAAATATTTCCTCAGGGGCTTCATCTACCCCTATATAGTTCCCAAGGCTTTTGCTCATCTTTTCCACTCCATCTGTCCCAACCAGTATAGGCATGGTAATTGCAATCTGTGGAGTTTGTGAAAATTCTTTTTGAAGCTCCCTACCCATCAAAAGGTTAAACCTCTGGTCAGTTCCCCCCAGCTCAACACTGGCTTCAATAGCTACTGAATCATAAGCCTGCATTATAGGATAAAGGAATTCCATTATAGCTATAGGTGTATTCCCCTTAAACCTTTTTTTAAAATCATCCCTTTCAAGCATTCGAGCTACAGTAAACCTTGAAGTAAGACTTAATACATCCTCAAACTTTAATTTTTTTAGCCAGCTAGAATTATTTACCATCTCTGTTTTTTCAGGGTCAAGTATTTTATAAGCTTGTTTCATATAAGTTTTTGCATTTTCATCTATAGCTTTTGGATCCAATTTGGGCCTTAATTTTGACCTTCCCGAAGGGTCGCCTATCCTGGCAGTATAGTCTCCAATTATTAAAATAGCCTTATGGCCAAGGTCCTGAAACTGCCTTAATTTATTTAAAACCACAGTATGTCCTAAATGTATGTCAGGAGCTGTAGGGTCAAGCCCTAGCTTTACTTTTAATGGCTTATCATTTTTTATTGAATCTGCCACTAATTTTTCAAGCTCATCTTCATTTAAAACATCTTCTGTGCCCTGTACAATTACATTCATCTGTTTTTGTAAGCTATTTTCCATATTTATTACCTTCTATTTTATTAATGCAAAAATCTTAATTTATAATATTAACATAGCCACTAGTTTTATGTCTATTTTATGGGGTCTTCAATTATCTTTTACATTTGTAGTATAATACAAATTCAACTATTTAAAGAGTAGGGATATAAATGACAAGAAAAAGTGGATGCCTAAAATTTTTTATAATTTTTACTATAGTTGCAATAGCAATTGTAGTTTTTACTGGTGGAATTGCAGCTATCATATATGCAACTTCATTGCCGGATTTAGAAGATTTAACTCCTTCCCCCATTGCACAAACATCTAAAGTATATTCTATAGATGGAGAGCTTTTAACCGAGTTCCATGCTGAAGAAAACAGGGAAATTGTCACATTCAATGATATGTCTGAGCACATTAAAAAAGCAATAGTGGCAGTTGAGGATAAAAGATTCTATGATCATGAAGGCGTAGACTATATAAGGATTCTAGGTGCATTAATTGCTGATATAAGGCAGGGAGAGCTTGCTGAAGGCGGAAGCACCATTACCCAACAATATGTAAAGAATATCTATTTCAGCCCTGAAAAGACTTTTTCAAGGAAAATAAAAGAAGCTGCAATAGCCATACAGCTTGAAAGGCATTATACAAAAGATAAAATACTGGAAATGTATCTAAATACCATTTATTTTGGCTCAGGCACATATGGTATAGAAAAAGCAGCACAAACTTATTTTGGTGTATCTGCTAAAGACCTTACCCTATCACAATCCGCTTTGCTTGCAGGCCTGGTAAGGTCTCCAGAGAACTATTCACCTTTTAATAATATGGAAAGCGCTAAAAACAGGAGAGATCTGGTTTTAAGCTTAATGTATGAACAGGGACTTATTGAAAAAAGGGAGTATCTGGATGCATTAACTAAGCCTATTGAAATTAATACAAGCAAATCCATGGGGGCTGAGGTTGGTGTAGAAGACAGATTTGCCCCCTATTTTATAGATTACGTTAAAAAGCAGCTTTATGACCAGAAATTTACAGATTATGATGTCTTTAAAGGGGGTTTAAGAATTTATACAACCCTAGATGTTGACCTTCAGAGAAAAGCGGAAAATGCCATAAAATCAGTATTTCCAGAAGAAATAGGGCCTTCTTATTCCCTAATAAGCTCTGACCCCAGCAATGGATATATCTATGCTTTAATTGGCGACAAGGATTATGACAACAGTAAATTTAATATTGCAACCCAGGGCAAAAGGCAGCCTGGTTCAGTTTTTAAAACTCTGGTGCTTGCAGAAGCTTTGCGACAACACATATCCCCCCATAAAGAATATAATCCAAATGGCCCTATAGTTATTGATACCGGAGAAGGCCCTCCATGGAAAGTTGACAATTATGGAAGCCAAAAATTTGAAGGTAACTTGTCAATTATAGAGGGAACCATACACTCAGTTAATGTAGTTTATGCACAGCTGATGATGGAGATAGGTGCTGAAAATGTTGAAAAATTATGCACTGAAATGGAAATTGAAGATATTGGAAGCAATCCTTCAATTGCACTAGGGGGATTAGAAATAGGAATTACTCCATTAGATATAAATAAGATTTTTTCTACATTTGCAGCTGGAGGCATCTACCATGAGCCAGTTTCAATTTTAAAGATAACTGATGCTAGTGGTAATATTATTTATGAATACCAGGAAGAAAATAATGGGCCCAAGCGTATTATAGAAGAGCCTTATGCATATTACCTTACACAAATACTTCAACGCGTTATTTTAGAAGGTACTGGCAGGGGCGCAAATATAGGCAGGCCTGCTGCCGGCAAGACAGGCACTACAAGTGACAATAATGACGCCTGGTTTGCAGGATATACTCCTGACCTTTCAACAGTAGTATGGATGGGATATACAGAATCAACCAAAAGCATGGAACCTATAAATGGAAGGGTTATTGTAGGCGGGACTTATCCTGCAGATATATGGCGGGAATACATGGTTAAAGCTTTACAGGATAAGCCTGTATCAGAATTTAGCCCGCCAGATGAAGAAATAATTGATGTCCAAATCTGTAAAGATTCAGGCCTTATGCCAACCCACTGGTGCCCTGAAGAATCCCTGGAATACAGGATCTATATTAAGGGAGAAGAGCCTGAAGAAACCTGTGATGTGCACAATAAGGTTGAAGTTCCAAACCTTATAGGCAAAAATATTGAGGAAGCTAGAGAAATTTTAGAAAACCTTTATTTTAATATAGAAGAAATAGCTGATTTTAATGAAACATATAATGAAAATATTGTATTTGCCCAAGATCCTGAGCCTGGAACTGTGGTTAAATCTGAAGATGGAGAGAAGCTAAATATCACTATTTCAGTAAGCAAAGGTAAAGAAAGCTTTGAAATGCCAAATCTTGCTGGCATGACCAGAGAAGTTGCAGAAGAAATCCTTAAAGCTTACGGTATAGAGATTGGCAATGTAACTTTTGAATTTAATAATGAATTTGAAAAGGATAAAATATTCGAGCAAAAGCCAGTAGCTAATTCCGAAGTTACAAAAGATACAACTGTAGAATTAGTTATAAGCAAGGGAGAAAACCCGGAAAATATAGTTCCTAATGTTATTGAACTTACCCAAGAAGAGGCAATTACAAAATTAGGAAATGCAGGATTTAATAATATAGACATAATAGAAGAAGAAAATTCAGCAGCAATTGGCACTGTTTTTAACCAAATACCAGAAAGTGGTACAACATACCAGAAGGCTAATGAAATAATTATAAAAGTAAGTATAGGAATCCTGGTGCCGGATACCATAGGTCTTGAAAAAAATGAAGCCGTTACTTTGCTTGAAGACCTTGGATTCACTGTAGAGATATTGCCTTCTAAGAAAACTATCGGCAAGGTAATAAGCCAGACACCTGAACCTGGCATATATAAAAATTTTGGGACCAAGGTAACCATAGAAATAGAAGAAGAAATCATAGAGCCGGAAGAGGAAATACCTGAAGAGGAGTCTCAAAATGGAAAGACGGATAGCGAGGAAACTGAATAAATTACAGTTTTTTACTTTACTCCCCTTAAAAGATGGCCTCTAGTATAGTCTTTAAAAAGAATATCATCCTTCAGGCAATTAACATATTCCCCGCATTTGTCCTCTCCCCTGTTTTCTGCAATATTAATAGCTTTTTTAAAGGCTTTAACAACTTTTATAGCTTCTTTTTGTTTAAGGTTCCCTAGATCTAAACGGATATATTCAATTGGTGATTTAATAATTTTATAAATATCAAAAATAACACAAGTTTTTTTAGAGTTGTAAACTAAAATATTATCATTTACATCTTTTTCAATTCTGAATTTATATCCCTTTACATCTTCTAAATAATATTCATTGCCGCTTGATTTATCATTTAGCATCTCAACTTTATATCTCGCATTTATAATAGGAAAATAACCATAGCCAAAAATAGAAAAACTAGCGCTTTTTTCAAGGTTGCCATTAATATTTCTAATTAAATCTCGCATTTCTTCTAAGTTTAATTCCGGGGACAATTCAATCTCTGCTATGTTTGCATTATCTTTTAATAAATCATGGTAAAACTCAACGCCAAGGCTGTTAAAAGTATTTAAATTATCGCTTATAATCATATCAAGTTCTGGGCTTTTTTCTTCCAATAAAAAATGAAATGCTCCAATAT
>JAGYOJ010000052.1 GCA_018399435.1 Actinomycetota bacterium
TTTTACTAATATTCTAAAAAATTATAATATTAGTTCCTATAATGTCATAAAAGAAGAAATGTTTACATTAAAAGGCGGCAATCTAATGCCACCTTTAGAAATATTATAAAAAGGAGTTTGGAAGAAAATTGAAAAAAGAATTGCTAGTGAGCTCTGATAAAAATGAAACCAGGGTAGCTATTTTAGAGTCAGGGCAGGTTGTTCAGCTTTTCTTTGACAGAAAAGCTAAAAAATCTTTAGTTGGAAATATTTATCTGGGAAAGGTAAAAGATGTGGTGCCCAGCCTGGATGCGGCATTTGTGGATATTGGCACTGACAGAAATGCTTTTTTATATATTAATGAAGTAGATTATGAAATGGATGTTGATGATAGCGAGGTAAAGCCAAGAAAAATCCAGCATGTTTTAAAGCCAAAACAAATGATAATGGTCCAGGTTACAAAAGACCCCATGAAGACCAAAGGGGCAAGGCTTACCACCTATGTCTCCATACCAGGCAGATATCTAGTTTTAGCCCCTTTCAATGACGGGGTTGGCGTTTCAAGAAAATTGCCAAAAAAAGAAAGGGAAGAGCTAAGAGATAATGCAGATGAAATTAAACCGGATGATTTTGGCCTGATAGTTCGGACTGCTGCCAAAAAAGCAAGCAAAAACCAGCTAAAAAGGGACCTAAATCAATTAATAAAAATCTGGAGAAAAATAAATAAAAAGTCAGTTAACACGAATAAGCCTATATTATTATATGAAGAAGAATCAATTGTAATAAAATTGCTCAGGGATATTTTTAGCGAGGAATTTGCCACTATATATGTAGAAAAATGGGGAGTCAAGAGGGAAATAGCAAGGTATTTAAAAAGAATTGGTTCAAAATTTAGCAATATTATTGTACATCATGGCAAAGACGAGCTTTTTGAAAGTTTCAATGTTAATGAAGTTATAGAAAGTGCCTTAGAAAGAAAGGTCTGGCTAAAGTCCGGAGGATTTATTGTAATTGATTATGGAGAAGGCCTTACTTCTATAGACGTTAATACAGGTAAATTTACGTCTGGGAAGAATCCAAGCCATACCATACTCAGGACAAATTTAGAGGCTGCGGAAGCTATTTGTAGCCAGTTAAAACTCAGGGATATAGGGGGCCTAATAGTTATTGATTTTATTGACATGGTAAGTGAAAGAGATAGAAGGAAAGTATTAAACAGGTTTAACCAATGCCTTGAAAATGATAGGACCAAAAATGAGGTGTTAAACTTTTCAAAATTTGGGCTCCTGGAGATGACTAGAAAGAATGTATCTGATGGAATTCTTGGAACCCTTTGCAAAATTTGCCCGTGTTGCGGGGCCCTAGGTTATGTTAAGTCTGAGGAAACTATAAGGCTAGAGGTAGAGAGAAAAATTAAAAAAATGGCAAGGGAAAGCGGCTCAAAGGCTTTCCTGATAAAGCTTAATACAAATATAGCTGCTTTGATAATAGGGCAGGGGGGCAAAAATTTAAGGCATCTTGAAAAAATTAGCAAGAAATACATTGCTATTAATGGTGATGATAAGCTGCCCTTAGAATCCTTTGTAATAGCAGCAGAAGGCTCAGTTGATGAAATTAAGCAGGCAGCAAAACCATTCCAAGTGGGAGATGTCCTGGATTTAGTTGTTGAAGAGCCATACTTGCATAATAAAACTGACGCCCTTTCCAGGGTAGAAGGTTATGTAATACAAATTATAAATGGCAGGAAATTCCTTGGGAAAAGGGTAAAAATAGAGATAAAATCTATATCAAAAACCAGCGCTGTGGCAAGGGTTGTTAAATAAGGAAAATTGTTTTTGGTTAAATTAGATAAGTTTAGCATTTCTCCACCAGCTTAAATGTTTCACCCTAGGCTGTTGCTTGCAAATATATACAAAGAATAATACTATTTAAAACAGCAGGGGTAACATGCATTAAGCTTAAATACAGTATTTAATTATAAACAAACAGAAGGGGAAAAATGAGACCAATAACAATTTTTACAGGGCAATGGGCAGACCTTACATTTGACCAAATGTGTAAAACTGCATCAAAATTCGGCTATGATGGGCTGGAGCTTGCTACCTGGGGGAATCACATAAATGCTAAAAAAGCAGCAGAAGACAATAATTATGTAGCGGAGATAAAAGAAACCCTAAAAAAATATGGTTTAAAAACATGGGCAATAAGCGCGCATCTAGCCGGCCAGCTGGTGGGAGATGTTTATGACAAAAGGCATAATGGGTTTGCTCCAGAATCAGTTGCTGACAACCCGGAAGCTATGAGGGAGTGGGCGGTACAGGAAGTAAAATATATTATAAAAGCAGCACAGAATTTTGGGATAAAGAAAATTACAGGGTTTATGGGATCACCCATATGGAATTATTGGTATTCTTTTCCACAGACAACAGAAGAAATGGTAAAAGAAGGCTATGACACTATAGTTAAAAGATGGTCGCCCTTATTTGATGAGATGGACAAGGATGGGATAAAATTTGCATTAGAGGTGCATCCTACAGAAATAGCTTATGATTATTATACATTTGTAAGGCTTCTTGAAGCTTTTGGCTATAGGGAAACGCTTGGCATGAACTTTGACCCCAGCCATCTTTTATGGCAGGGCCTAAAGCCGCATCTCCTAATAAGGGAACTACCTGAAAAAGTATATCACGTGCATATAAAAGATGCTTCAGTAACCCTTGACGGCCTTACAGGCATACTTGGCTCACATATTGAATTTGGAAAAACCAGAAGGGGATGGAATTTCCGTTCTCCCGGCAGGGGAGATGTTGATTTTTCAGCCATTATTCGCGAATTAAATGAAATTAATTATAATGGCCCTCTTTCTGTAGAATGGGAAGATTCAGGAATGGATAGGTTCAGGGGAGCTTCAGAAGCTTGTGAATTTGTTAAAAAAATAGATATAAATCCTGCCTCGGGCGCATTTGATGATGCTTTAAAAAGCAGCTAAAAATTATTGATAAGAAAAATAATTTAATATTGCTTATAGGGCAAATAGGCATTTTTGCTATTAGCTTAAACCTATATATTTTAAAGGGATGCAGGCTGGATTTAATTATAATTATATATTTAATAATTTGGAGGTATAAATGGCTGATAAAAGAAGCATAGTTGAAAAAGCGCTTGAAAAAACAGATGGCATATTACAATTAAAACCTGCCTGGGTTGCTAGGGATTTTCTCCCTCCCGGAAGGAGGCTTGGCCTTCCTGAAGAAGCTTATGATTTAGGCGATAGGGGATTTATATGTGAAAGGTGGCTAGCCTCGGTAACAAAAGCGGACAATGCAATAGGCCCTGAAGACGAGGGCTTAAGCCATTTAAAGCTTGAATCAAAGCAAGACATCCTTTTAAAGGAGGCAGTAGACGTGGCAGGAGACCTCATAATGGGAAAAGAATATTCAAAAACCCATAAGGGCCTTGGAAGGCTTGCAAAAATTTATGATTTTGGAGCCAGGATACCTTACCATCTCCACCAGATGCAAAAAGATGCTGAGCGTGTTGGGAGGAATGCAAAAGACGAGGCATATTATTTTCCAGAAGGGGTAGATTTAGGCCCACACCCTGAAACATTTTTTGGGGTACACCCTTATATAGCAGATGAGAAAAAATATGATATTATCCTACCTTATCTTAAAGATTGGAAAGACGATCTAATACTAAGGCATTCGAGGGCATATCTAAATGTAGGCGGTGAAGGGTTTTTCCTTCCTTCCGGCATTCTCCATGCACCTGGAACAGCCCTAACATTTGAACTTCAGGAAGACTCTGATGTATTTGCAATGCTCCAAGCATTAAATGCTGGAAAAATTATATCTAAAGATCTCCTTTTTAAAGATGTTTTAAAGGAAGACAAGGAAAAGAAGGGCGAAGAAGTGATAATTGAACAAATCGATTGGCCTGCTAATGGGGATCCATATTTTTATGAAAACCACCATCTTTTAAATGTGCCAGTAAAAGGGCAAAGCCAGACAGGAGGCCAGGAGCATTGGATTTATTATAATACTAATAAATTTTCAGGAAAAAAGCTTGTTGTAAAACCAGGGCAATCCTATACATTCACTGAAAAGGGAGTATTTAATATTCTTGTATGGAAAGGCAAAGGCAAATTTGACGGCCTTGAAATAGAGGGCGGTAATTTTGAATGCGATGAGCTCCTTGTATCTCATGATAGGGCTGTAAAGCCTATAACTGTGGAAAATAATGGCAAAGACGAGCTCATGGTTATTAAGTTCTTTGGCCCGGATATTAATAAAGATGCCCCTAAAATAAAGCCCTATAATAAATAATAGGCAATAATAGGTTAATTTAAAAATTTATAAAGGGATATTTTTAGAAATACTTTTTTGCCCGGTTCTATAGACCGCAATGCCCTTATTAAATATTAATTGACACCCTATTATAATATATGTTAAGATTTCAATCTGTGATTTATAGATTATTTGCTGATTAAGGAGGCCAAAATTTACGCGATTATTACTACAGGCGGAAAACAGTATAAAGTTAAAGAAAACCAAGATATAGTGGTTAATAGGATAGATGGCAAAAAAGGCGATAAGATAAAGATAAAAGAAGTCAACATGGTTTCAGATGATGGCAATGTTAAGGTTGGAAACCCTCTGATAAATAAAGCAGAAGTAGAAGCCACAATAAAAGACCATATTAAAGGGGATAAAGTAATTTCCTTTAAGATGAAGTCTAAAAAAAGGTATAAGAGAAAAGTAGGCCACAGGCAGCTGCTTACAGTGCTGCATCTTGAAAAAATAAAGTTAAAGTAATGGGGTGGTTATATGTCAACTAAAAAAGGTGTTGGAAGTACCAGGAATGGAAGAGATAGCAATCCAAAATTTTTAGGTATAAAAAATTCTGCTGGCCAATATGTTAAAGCAGGAAGCATAATTGTTAGGCAAAGAGGAACTAAGTTTAAGCCTGGCAGAAATGTCGGTATAGGCAGGGATTTTACAATATTTGCAAAATCTGACGGCAAAGTAGAATTTTCTAAAAACAAAGTTATTAATGTAATTTCTTAAAAAATGTTTAAAATTATAAAAGGTCCCCGCAGGGGGCCTTTTTATTATCCCTATACTTTTTAGAACAAGCCTACATATTTTAGTATTACACCTAATACGGCCCCAACCAAAATGGCAAGTATTGGGTGCAGCTTTAACACAAGCAACAGTACCAGGATCAAAACTGTTATCGCTATGCTAATGGGCTCTAAATGCTGTAAAGATGATAAGTCCAGCATGTCATTTATGCTTATGGGTTCTTTTAAGAGAGTATTTCTTGCAACCAATGCTACTGCCCCTATTATAAGGGCTACTACCACAGGCCTTATTCCCCAAACTATGCTTTCAAGCAATGGGTGTTTTCTATACTTATTTAATAAACCGCAAACACTTAAAATTAATATAAGTGAAGGCAATATTACGCCAGTAGTTGCAATTACCCCGCCTAGGATGCCCCCAACTCTGTATCCAACAAAAGTAGCTGTATTAACAGCAATGGGTCCCGGGGTCATTTCTGAGATTGAAATAATGTTTACAAACTCTTGGGTAGTGAGCCACTGGCCTGTTTCGATTTCAATCATGGGGATCATGCCATAACCCCCGCCAAAGCTAAAAAGCCCTATTTTAAAAAAAGTTATAAATAATTGTAGATAAATCAATTTTTGCCTGACTTTTTAATTTTAAAAAAATAATAAGCAATTCCTGAAGCAATTCCAAATAGGACAATATATATGGGGTGTATTTTTATCCAGAATAGTAAAATAAGGGCTACAATTGTTATAAAGGGGGTAATTTTATCTTTTAGGCTGGCTTTTCCAATCCTAATAGAAACAGATATAAGAAGGGCTATTACAGCAGAGTTTATGCCCCTAAAAGCTGCCTTTATGGCTTCTATCTCCCAAATATAGGAGAAAATTTTAGCTACTGCAATAATAATAATTAAAGAGGGAAGGGTTACCCCTAATGTAGCAGCCACAGCTCCTGGATATCCCCCAATGCGCTGCCCAATTATAATGGATGAGTTAATGGCTACTGCGCCAGGAAAGGATTGAGAAATTGATATTATGTTTATCATTGAATCTTGAGAAACCCATTTTCTTTTTTCTACTATTTCCCTTTCTATGAGCGGAATCATTGCAAAACCTCCCCCAAATGTAAAAGCCCCTATTTTCAGGAAGGTTATAAATAGTAAAAATATTTTTTTCATGACAGCAGCCTTAAAAAGCAATTTTTAGTCCAGTAATTTTAGCAAAATATATGAGTTGTTGCAATTTTGGCGGCTGCTTTGCAAATAAGGCAAAAACAATAATATTTAATTTAATTATGCAGCAGGAAAGGTTTCATTATTGTACGCTAATTTTGTTTTTACCTTCACTTTTACTAAAAGAGGAGGGCCTGATCTGCATCATGGATTATTTCCCCTACATCTTTTCTGCCCTTAATTGTTGACATTCCTACACTTATAATAAGCGTAGGAAGGCTATATTCTGGTATTTTGATAGTATTAACATTATTTATAATATTTTCTAATATTTTTTGTAATACTTTATCGCCTGCTATATGGCCGTAATTATCATTAATTTTTTTAAAATTATCTATATCCAGCATTATAATTGAGAACTTTTTATTAAACCTTTTTGCTATTTCAAATTGTTTTTCAATTTTTTTTAAAGCATGTACATGATTCTACACTCCTGTAAGCTGGTCAATTATTGATAATTTTTTTAAATTTTTATTTGCTTCCATCAAGTCAAGGTATAGCATCTCACATGGATTTCTTAATGTCCTTTCACTTAAAACTTTATAAATCAAGAAAAAAGATATAGCTTTTAAGAGATGCCCCAGCATGTTGAAAAATCCATATACGCCAGTGTAAAGGGTAAAGGACATTTCGCTAAGTATGGTAATAATTATTGAAGATATTATTAGCCAAAAAGAAAATTTGGCAATTTTCCCCCCTTTGCCAATACATGGCAATAATTGCAAGCACCAAAATTAAGGAGATAATATATTCGCTTATTACCTTAAAGCTGGTAAGGCCAACACCAGCAATATAGCAGTCGGGGAAAATATCCAAATAAAAAATTGTTAAAACAGTTAATATTAAAATAAAAACATAGCTTGTTATAAGGGTAATTCTAAACCTTTTTGTTATTGCCCTGCCTATAAAAAAAGTTGCAGCCAAAAGGGAAATTCCCTCTATATGCCTTGCTGCAATCCAGAGCTGGTGGCAAGATTGAAAGTATACCCGGGAAATACTCCCATGCCTGAATAAGCTAATGCATGTAAAAAATCTATAATTGATACAGTTAGATAAGATATGCCTATAAAGAAAAGGAAACTATTTTTTGCAAATTTAGTGGTGTTGATTACAATAAAAAATAAGGTTATCCCTATTATTATAGAAGAAAATTCAATTATTGAATGGAATAATAAGTAATTAAATCTTGATAATATTAACAATGAAAATAGGATAATTAAAAAAGATATAAAAAATAATAGAGCTTTTATAATCTTATTTTTCATTCTAAAATACGTCTATCGCAGTTTTTTTAATATTACCACCCTTATTTCATAATACCAATTATTGCCCCTACCGAAAGTATTGCCAATATCACTATTCCTATTAGAAAGAATCTATATTGCTTATTTTTCAAAAAATAAAAAATGCTAAAAATTACCCCTGCCGTGGGGGTAAAATTTAATATTAATAATCCTATATAACTAACCGATAATGGAGTAAAGTTTTTAACTTCAGAAATTATTCCATTTAAATCCTTTGAAAAATAATCTGGACTTAGCTTAAGGCTTATTCCTGAGGCTATTGCATAAACATAGCCTGCAAGCATAAATGCAAGCCCTAAAATTAAGCCTATTGTTAGTATTTTATATAAATATTTTGACAGTACTTTTTTGCTTTCCATATTAATAAAAATTTATGCCAAAAGCTTTTAGAAACATGTTGATTCCAATTATTATAAATACTCCAACCATAACTTTTACTATTGTAATATTTCTGACTTTCCCAGCTATAAATGATCCAATTGTCCCTCCCGCTAGAACTCCCATAACTACGGCTGATGAGATAAAAGGGTCTATAAGGCCATTTGAAAAATAAATTATAGAAGAAGCAGCTGCTGTTATCCCAATTATGTAATTGCTGGTGGCAGTGGTGGCTTTTATGGGCACACCCATTATGAGGTTAATTGTAGGGACCTTTACAGTTCCGCCTCCAATACCTAAAAGCCCTGAAAAAATGCCTGCAAAAAAGGAAACTGAAAATCCTGCGGGAACATTTTTAACATCATAATCTATCCTTTTGTTATTTGATTCTTCTATATAATATGAATTGTACATGGATGGGGTTTTGCTTATATATATTTTATCTTTCCCCCTGTTCTTTTTGTTTTTTCTATAGATAATTACAGAAGTAGCCAATAAAAATGCGCCGAATATGCCAAATAATATATTGCTTTTAAGATAAGCAGTTATAATCCCCCCTATTATCCCGCCTGCTGCAGTAAATATCTCAATGGAAAGCCCTAATCTTATATTAGTAATTTCTTTTATAATATATCTCCTGGAGCCTGCGACAGAGGTGGCAAGAACAGATATGATGCTGGTGCCAATAGCATAATGGATAGGTATCCCTAAAAGCAGAGTTAGCATTGGAACAATGATAACCCCTCCCCCTATGCCTATAAGTGAACCTATAAACCCCGCTGATAAGCCAACCATTAGCAAATATAGAAAT
>JAGYOJ010000053.1 GCA_018399435.1 Actinomycetota bacterium
TAATAAACCCTTTTTATGGTATTTAAACTTTACAAATTTGTCGAATACAAATCCATCACCAATGGTTTCATTTTTTTCAAACTCTACCTTAAGCTGGATTTTTTTGTTTTGGTTAAATTGATCAATTGCAAGGCCAAATATATTTTTTTCAGTATTATTAATCATTTTTAAATTTGTTCAATATTTTTAAACGTTCATTGTTACTGAACATAACATATTAATGAACATACAATATTTTATTTCCAATGAAAGCCTAGCATGGTTAGTTTTTTATATAACTATCATTCAGGGCAAAAATTGACTTTATAAATGTAGCAGCAAGGGGAAGGCAAAAAAGCATATATAAATTAGGCAAGTTAAAGAGACTTGGCAAAGTTTTATATAGCTATAAGCTAGAAACCTTTGCTTCTAAAAGTCTATTTAATTTCTTGAGGAAAATATAATTTACCTAAAAAGTCCAATAGTAAAATTCTTTTATATAACTTCAAGCAATATAGGCTGGAAGGCCCTATTAATGGATTTTATGTATATGTAAAAGTTACTTAGCAATCAATTTCTTCCTTAACTTTACCTTCTTGTTTTGTCAAAATTAGAGATTAATTAGCTAATTTATATAAAAATTATTGAAGCCGGGAAGAATAACGAGTAAACGCTCTACTATTAGAAATTCAGAAAGAATTTGATATCTTTTTAAAATACTTGGAAAACAAAGTTTTTGCAAAACTATTCGTTGTTATTTGCAAAGCTTCAGTTAAAAAAAGCTATTAGAAATTAAAAAATCTGCTGTCGCCTAATTTGATAAAAATATTATTAAAATGTTTTTAGAATATTTAAAAGAGAAAGTATTATTATCTGCGCTTTAATCTTTTTAGCTGGCCTATTGCCCTAATTACTTTCTTGGTTTCTTCAGAAATTTCCTGCACTATATCATGCTTTCTTGAAACTTCTTTTAAGGCTTCCTCTTTTTGGGATTCAGTAGTTTTTATAGCTTTTCCAGTAATGATATTTACATTATTATCAAAGAACTCCATATACCCTTTCTGGACAGCTATATAATCACTATTTTCTCCAATCCTATATTTAACTATCCCAATTTTTAGCTGGCAGACTACGGGAATGTGGCCTGGCAAAATGCCCATGCTGCCTTCTACGGAAGGTACACTTATATAATCAACTTCCCCTTCAAATATTTTTTGCTCGGGGCTTACAATAGAAGCCCTTATTTTTTTCTCAACCATTTATATCAACTCTCTTCTTCTTTTTTTGTCTGCTCCGCTTTTTCTTCTGCCTCTTCTATGTCTCCTACCATATAAAATGCCTGTTCAGGATAATCATCATATTTTCCGTCAATAATTGCCTTAAACCCCTTGACGCTATCTTCTACGCTTACATATTTTCCTTTTTTGCCTGTAAACTGTTCAGCCACAAAGAAAGGCTGGGATAAAAATTGTTCAATCTTTCTTGCCCTTCGCACAATTAATTTGTCTTCTTCAGATAATTCATCTATGCCCAGAATTGAGATAATATCCTGCAATTCTTTATTTTTTTCAAGCACTTCTTTTACTTTTCTTGCTACATCATAATGCTTGCGGCTTACCACTTCTGGATCTAAAATCCTGGATGAAGAAGCTAGCGGGTCTACTGCAGGATACAGCCCCCTTTCAGAAATATCCCTGGAAAGCACCACAGTTGAATCAAGATGGGCAAATGTAGTAGAGGGCGCTGGGTCGGTTAGGTCATCTGCAGGGACGTAAACTGCCTGTACAGAGGTTATGGATCCCTTTTTTGTGGAAGTAATCCTTTCCTGGAGTTCACTCATCTCGCTTGCCAAAGTAGGCTGGTAGCCAACAGCTGAAGGCATCTTGCCTAAAAGTGTAGATACCTCCTGGCCTGCCTGGACAAACCTGAATATATTGTCTATAAAAAGCAGCAGGTCCTTTCCCTCATAATCCCTGAAATATTCAGCCATGGTAAGGGCAGTAAGCCCTACCCTAAGCCTTGCACCGGGAGGTTCATTCATCTGGCCAAAAACAAGGGCAGTTTTATCTAAAACTTTGGACCTTTTCATCTCCTGCCAAAGCTCATGGCCTTCCCTGGTCCTTTCGCCTACCCCTCCAAATACTGACAAGCCTTTATGCTCTATTGCTATATTATGGATAAGCTCCATGATTATAACGGTTTTTCCCACGCCTGCGCCGCCGAACATGCCAATCTTTCCGCCTTTTACAAATGGGCATAAAAAATCTATTACCTTGACTCCGGTTTCAAAAAGCTCTGTTTTAGTGTCAATATCTTCGATATCCGGAGCTTCCCTGTGTATAGAAAGAGTTTTTTTGGCTTTAACCCCTTCTTTTTTTAAATCCTTTGTTTCCCCCAGAACATTAAAAATCCTTCCCAGGGTTTCATTGCCTACAGGAACCTTGATAGGCTCTCCCGTGCTTATGGCTTCAGCTCCCCTGGCAAGCCCGTCAGTTGAAGACATGGCAACAGCCCTCACCCTGTTTTTTCCAATAGACTGCTGGACCTCTGCTACAATCCTTTCCTTTTTTTCAGAGCCTCCATCAGGCTTGTAAATTTCTAAAGCAGTATAAATTTCAGGAATTTTTCCTTTAGAAAATTCTATATCTAAAACCGGTCCCCTTATGCTTATAATTACTCCAATATTATTTTTCTCATCCATATAATCACCTACTTATCGGTCATAGTTTTCAGACCCTGAAACTACTTCAACAATCTCAGTTGTAATTTCCTCTTGCCTTAACTTGTGGTATTTTTTAGTTAATTCCTTTATTAACTCATCAGAATTATCGCTTGCTTTTTGCATTGCCGTCATCCTGGCGCCAATTTCGCTTGCGGTAGAAGTAAGAAGTATCCCATATACTTTAGTAAATATATATTCTGGAATAATTGAGCGTACAATTTCTTTAAGCGAAGGCTCATAATAAAAGTCGGGTAAATACCTGCATACAAGGCCGTCTTCTGTTTCTATTCCATCTTCTTTTAGCCTTTCTTCCATTCTTTCCATTATGGGTATGGGAAGCATCTGCGCTGCTTTTGCATTATGTATTGCAGTATTTATAAATTTAGTATAGCAAAATATTACCAGGTCTACATCCCCTACCACATACCTTGATATAAGGTCCCTTGAGATTTCCCTGGCATCCATAAACTTTGGCCATTCTGAAAGGTGCTCATAAACCTTGTTTAACTTATAGCCTGCATATTGGAAATGGTTTTTGCCCTTGGTTCCAATTATATCCAGCATGACCTTTTTGCCCTGGCTTTCATATTTTTTTATTTGCTGCTTTACTAAATTAATAATATTTGAATTATAGCCCCCGCACAGTCCCCTGTCTGCAGTAATCCCAACAATTAGAACCGTGTTTTTAACTTCTCCTTCATCAATTAACCTGTCGCTTAAAATTTCCTTGCAAAAACCCAGATTATAAATAAAATCCTCTACCTTCCTTATAAAAGGCCTTGCTTCTTCAATCCTCTGCTGGGCTTTTTTTATCCTGGAAGAGGCAATCATTTTCATGACCCTGGAAATCTTCTGGGTTTCTTCTATGCTATCAATTCTTTCTTTTACTTGCCTACCCTTAACCATTTACTCCACTTCCTCTGGCGAAAACTTAGCCTTAAATTCTTTTAATGCTTCTTTTAAGCGGCCTTCTGTTTTTGGGTCAAGCTCTTTGGTTTCCACTATTTTTTTAACCAGCTCTTTTTTAGATTTATGCATATAGGCCAAAAACTCTTTTTCAAAATTTTTTATTCCGCTAATTGGAACATCATCCAGATAGCCATGGATAAGGGCAAATATTATAAGGACCTGGTCAGAAACATGCATTGGCTGGTACTGGCCCTGCTTTAATACTTCTACTGTCCTTTCCCCCCTTTGGACCTGCTTTTTAGTTTCTTTGTCAAGTTCGGTGCCAAATTTAGCAAAAGTTTCAACTTCCCTGTATCTTGCAAGATCAAGCCTGAGCATTTTTGCCACCTTCCTCATTGCGGGTGTTTGCGCTTCTCCGCCAACCCTTGAAACAGACATTCCAGCATTTACTGCGGGCCTTACTCCGGCATTAAACAGGTCTGTATCCAGGTATATCTGCCCGTCAGTAATTGAAATTAAGTTTGTTGGTATATAGCTTGAAATATCTCCGCCCTTTACCTCTACTATGGGTATGGCAGTAAGGGATCCGCCCTTTAATTTATCAGACAGTTTTGATGAGCGCTCTAAAAGCCTAGAATGTATATAAAAAATGTCCCCGGGATAGGCTTCCCTTCCTGGGGGCCTTCTAAGGAGCAGGGAAAGCTCCCTGTAGCTTATGGCATGCTTTGAAAGGTCGTCATAGGTTACCAGCGCATGCTTGCCATTATACATAAAATATTCCCCCATGGCGCATCCGGCATAAGGGGCAATATACTGAAGCGCTGCAGGCACTTTTGCTGAAGCTACAACTAAAGTAGTGTGCTTCATTGAGCCAGTCTCTTCTAATTTATCAGCAATCCTTGCAACTAAAGAAGTTTTTTGCCCTATAATTACTAATATGCAGTAAACATCTGTATCTCTCTGATTCATTATGGTATCTGTAAGAATTGCAGTTTTTCCAATTCTTCTATCGCTTACTATAAGCTCCCTCTGTCCCCTTCCAATGGGAACCATGGCATCTATTGCCTTAATGCCGGTTTGCAATGGCTCGCTTACTTTTTGCCTTGCAACAACTGATGGCGCTTTAAATTCTATGGGCCTGTATTGCTTTGCTTTTATGGGACCTTTATTGTCAAGAGGCCTTCCCAGGGGATCGACAATCCTTCCAACAAGCTCTTCTCCAACAGGAACCCTTAATACATTGCCGGTCCGCTTTACTATGTCCCCTTCCTGTATGCTCCTGCTTTCACCCAGTATAATTCCGCCTATTTCGTTTTCATCTAAATTAAGCGCAAGGCAGTAAATGTCTCCAGGAAGCTTTAACATCTCTCCTGCCACTGCCTGAGAGAGCCCGCCTATTTTAACTATTCCATCACCAGCTTCCAGGACCCTTCCCACTTCTTCAATTTTTGATTCTGTTTTATACTTTTCAAGGGTTGAGCTGATCAAGTCAGCTATTTTTTGTGATTTGATATCAAGCGCCAAATTTTTCACCCCTAAGATCTATGGATTTCAAATTATCCTTTAGCATGACCAGTTTGCCTTTTAGGCTTAAATCAAGAATTTGGTCCCTGAATTGTATAATTATTCCCCCCAGTATTTCCCTGTCCACTGTATTTATTATCCTTGTATTAAAGCCAGTTTTCTTGTCCACTTTCCTCTTTATCTTTTCAATAGTTTTCTTGTCAAGCTCTACTGCGCTTACCACTTCAACATCTACCTGTTTTTTTAAGCTGTTTAAAAGATTTGAGTAATTTTTTAAGATATCTTCAATTTCTTCAAAAAGCCGCAGGGATACAATTATTGATAAAACAGCCTTTATGGATTGGGATGCGCCAACGCCTATTGCTTGGCGCAAATTGCTTATTTTATCTTCCAGAAGAATTGTATTGTCCATAAGCAATTCCTTTAATTTGGCATTATTAACTATTAAATCTTTTAAGCTTCGCAATTCCTTCTCCAGGCCATCAACATTTTCTTCTGCCCTGGCAATATTTAAAAAAGATTTAGCAATATATTCTATTCTTTTATTATTCTCTGCCATTTAAATCTTTTCTACCTCTTTTAAGCTATCCTCTATTATTTTTTTATGGTCTTCTTTAGTAATTTCTCGAGACATCAATTTGCCTGCCGCATTTAAGGAAAGCTCTACAATCCTATCCCTTATTTCTTCAAGTGACTTTTCTTTTTCAGCTTCTATTTCCTTTCTTGCATCCTTTAGCATTTCCTTGGATTTCTCTTTAGCCTGTTTTTCAATATCCCTTTTTATTTTCTCAGCTTCCGCCTTGCTGTCCTCTATTACTTTTTTAGCTTCTTCCCAGGCTTTTTCTATTTCTTCTTTCTGCTTATCCAAAATCTTCTGGGCTTCCTCTTTTTGCCTTTCCGCATCATCAATTTTTTCCCTGATTTGTTTTTGCCTTTTAGCTATCATTTCATTTACTGGCTTAAAAACAAACTTCCAGAGAACAACTGCTAAAATCCCAAAAACAATTATTGACCAGAAGACGGTACTAGCCATAGGATTTAATATATTTAGCACCTCTTCCAATTTTTTCACCTCTCAAGCTTAATAAAGTTAGGTTACAAAAATTAATATAAAAGCAATAACTAATGCATAAAGGGCAATGGCCTCTGCAAAAGCTATTCCTATAAACATTGAAGTCTGGATCTGATTAGCTGCCTCCGGCTGCCTTGCTATGCCGTCAAGGGCTTTTCCCACCAGGTTTCCAATAGCAAGAGCCGGCCCTATAGAGCCTATGCCCATTACAAATCCAGCCGCTAAAACTGCTGCTGTTTGTGTATCCATCTATATCCTCCTCTTAACTAATTCTTTTCGCTAATTGCTTCATTTATATACATTGAAGAAAGAACCGCAAAAATATAAGCTTGGATTGCTCCCACAAATATTTCAAACAAGTTCATTACTACTGCAAATGGCACTGATACTACGGCCATTAAATAATTTTTAAAATAAGTTATGAGTCCGAGCAGTACAAATATAATTATGTGCCCTGCAAGCATGTTTGCAAAAAGCCTTAAAAACATGGAAAAAGGCTTTGCAATAGTGCTAATAAACTCAATGGGCACCACAATTACATACATCCATGAAGGCACCGATGCGGGGGCAAAAGTCCTAATGAATCCCTTAAACCCGTTTTTTACTATATTGGCAATTTGTACCACAAAAAATACTAAAACTGCTAAAGTTAGGGGCACAATTGGATTTGCAGTTACCGTATATGCCCAAGGTATCAGACCAATAAGGTTATTAGAAAGCACAAATAAAAAAATCCCTGCAATAAATGGCCACCACCTGTCTCCAGCCTCTTTTCCCATCATATTATATACAAGGTATTTTTTTATAAAATATATCATAAATTCAACTGCAGTTTGCCTTTTCGTGGGAACTATTTTTGGCTTTATTGCAAGGAAATAAAATAGCACAAAAAAAAGTATGGCCGCGCCAATCATGGATACAGCCAAATTGGTTATAGAAATATCAATGCCAAATATTTCTATAGGGACAAGAACCTTAAGATGAAAATGGTTAAGTACTTCTAAAGTCCTTTCTTGCATAAGCCCTTATCTTTCTATTTGATAAAAATCTTTCCCCCGTAGAGCAAGATAATTTCTAACCCTAGAAATATTGTAAACAAAATAGCAAAAGATATAAAGAAGGCCATGAGATTAACAGGGGCAAACCTTGTTATGGTAAAAAACATTAATCCCAAAAAAACTAACTTTCCATAAAATACAAAAGCAGCCATCTGGAGTGCCTTTTTATTTCCTTTACTGTAAATGTATTTATAAATATAAATAGTTATGACAAATATGCTATATACCAGAATTTGGCTAATTGCCACGGAAAAAAACAGCTTAAAGTCCGCAATTATATAAACTATTATTGCTACAACAACCAATACAATTGCGCTAAATAAGCTAGTTTTTAAAGCTAGGCCAGGCTTTGACATAAAATTCTATAAATCTAATTTTACAATTTTTATCCCTGCTTCTTTAAGCAGGTCCATTGCCAGGCGGTCAGGATAGCTCTCTGTATAGTAAATTGCTTTTATCCCGCTATTTATTATCATTTTTGCACATAATACGCATGGCTGTGTTGTGCTGTATATAACACTGTCTTTAATTTGCACCCCGTGGTATGCAGCCTGTATTATTGCATTCTGCTCTGCATGCAACCCCCTGCAAATTTCATGCCTTTGCCCTGATGGAACCCCTAGCTCTTCCCTCAAGCAGCTACCAATTTCAAGGCAATTTCTAACTCCCTTTGGGGCGCCATTATATCCGGTGGTCAGTATCCTTTTATCCTTAACAATAATAGCTCCAACCTTTCTCCTTAAGCAGGTAGACCTGGTTGAAACTTCCCTGGTAATTGATATGAAATATTCATCCCAGCTGGGGCGTTTATCGCTCATAATCTGCACCAAATTATTATAGGTAATGGAGTAATTTTATAACAATATATACTTTTTGCAAATTATTTAGAAAATTAAAACCTTTAAATATTTACAAAATCTCCTTACAGATAACTCAAAAAGACTTACCAGCCATAATCGATATTAAGCCAAGGTTTCATCTTATCTGCCCTAATTTGTGAAAGTCAAATAAAAATATTGAAATAAAGAAAAAAGATATTTTCCACTCTCCGCCACATGTAAAATTCCCTACTACCTAAAACAAAGACATAGAAACGCGCTGACAAATCCTTAAGCCATTACGATATTTCCAATACAACAATCTAGATAACCCTTGCCAATATTGATTTTGAAAATGGCTTGGAAGCATTTAAAGGCTTTATATAATCTATTTGTATTTTTCTCTTACAAATTCTAGGAACTCTTTTGGCGTCATTATGGCTATTGGAAGTTTTGCCTTCCTTATGGCCTCTGTTTTGAAATGTTTGCGATCTAGGGTAATAAGGAAGCTAGCTTTACTTTCCAAGGCACCGGCTAAAACGTGGCGGTCCTTTAAAGCAATAATTCTGTTATAGTTGCTTAAACTTTCTTCAGTGGGAGGTTTGATAACTTCTGGATTCAGTTTATCCATCTCTTTATAGAAGCGAACTAGTGCCTCAGAGGATAACTTATTTCTAATATTTATTTG
>JAGYOJ010000054.1 GCA_018399435.1 Actinomycetota bacterium
CGGTGCTGGTAGTATTACCAAGATAATAGAGTAAGTTGATTAGGAGGAATTCAGGTGATTGCTGCAAAATTAGGGCAAAAAATTAGAATAAAATTAAAAGCTTATGATCATGAAATAATTGATAAGTCCGCAAAGAAAATAGTGGAAACAGCAGAAAATTCTGGGGCGAAAGTTTCTGGTCCTGTACCATTGCCGACTAAGAAAAATGTTTATTGTTTGATTAGGTCGCCCCATGTGGATAAGGATTCAAGGGAACATTTTGAAATAAGGATTCATAAGAGACTGATAGATATTTTAGAACCAACCCCTAAGACGGTAGACTTGTTGATGAGACTGAGTTTGCCAGCGGGTGTTGATATAGAAATTAAATCGTAAAGGTTGAAAAAAATAAATAATCAAGTATAATAACTACTTTTTGTAAAGGTGAAGTGGTAAAAAATGGTTGACGGAATATATGGTATAAAGTTAGGCACAACTCAGGTGTTTAAAGACAATGGAGAAGCTGTTTATGTAACGGCAGTTAAAACTGAACCCTGTGTTGTTGTCCAGGTAAAAAATAAAGAAAAAGAAGGATATGACGCCATTAAAGTTGGCTTTGGTTCTATTAAGAAGAAAAATGTAAATAAGCCAAAAATGGGAGAATTTAAAAATATTAATTCTGAGCCTAAAAGATATTTTAGGGAAATTAGAATCAAGGAAGAAGACAAAGAGTTAAAACCCGGTGATAATATAGGCCTTGGCATTTTTAATATTGGCGACAATATTAAAGTTACAGGCAAAAGCAAAGGAAAAGGTTTTAGCGGTGTTATAAAAAGGCATAATTTCCATAGGGGAAGAATGTCCCATGGGTCACATGCACATAGGATTCCTGGCGCTGTTGGGATGTGTGCAACTCCTGCCAAAATTTTAAAAGGCAAAAAAATGCCAGGCAGGATGGGAAACCAGAAAAAGACTATAAAGGGTTCAGAAATTGTAGATATTATAGAAGATCAGAGTTTGATTTTAGTTAAGGGAAGTGTCCCCGGCGCTAGAGGCAATGTTGTTTATTTAGAAAAAGAGAACCAGAAATAAGGTTTAGGAGAGAACAATGGCTAGTTTAAATATATTAGATTTAGAAGGCAAAGAAGTTGAAAAATTAAATATTGCAGATAAAATTGTCAAGCAGGATATAAATAATGAGGTTTTATACCAGGATATAAGGAGATATCTTGCCAGCAGGAGAGCAGGCACCCACAGCACTAAAGAAAGAAGTGAAGTCAGGGGTGGCGGAAGGAAACCATGGAGACAAAAGGGTACAGGCAATGCAAGGGCTGGCTCAATCCGTTCGCCTATATGGAAAGGCGGAGGCGTTGTTTTTGGGCCTAAGCCGAGGGATCATTCTTTTAAATTAAATAAAAAAGTAATTAATAAATCAAAGCTTATTGCTTTCTCGGATAAATTTAAGGAAGAAAAAATTAAAGTTATAGATGACTTAAAGTTTAAAGCTCCTAAGACAAAAAAAGCTTATGAAATTTTAAATAAATTAGAATTAGACAATGTTAGAGTTCTTGTTGTTTTAAAAAACGATAATGAAAGTGCAGCAAAGTCTTTCAGGAATATTGGCAATGTCGAAGTTGTTAGCCCTAATTCTGTAAATGCTTACCTTATATTGCTTGCCGATTATTTATTATTTACAAAGGACTCATTAAAAGAATTGATGGAGAGGTTGACTAATGAAAGATCCTAGAGATATAATACTTGCTCCCGTAGTCTCTGAAAAGAGTTACGGCGCGGTAGAAGATAATAGATATACTTTTTTTGTTGATATTAGGTCTAAAAAGACTGAAATAAAGAAGGCTATAGAAGAAATATTTGGTGTTAAAGTATTAAAAATTAGCACCATTAATGTAAAGTCTAAGCCTAAGAATTTAGGAAGGTCTATTGGAAGAAGCTCGAAAAAGAAAAAGGCTATCGTTACTTTAAGGGAAAAAGATAAAATTGACTTTTTTGAAACAGTATAATTTTGGAGGTTGTTAAGTTGGCTTTAAAAAAATATAATGCAAGAACGCCAGGGAGAAGATTTGCCACAGTGCCTGATTATTCAGAATTGGATAAAAAAAGGCCTGAAAAATCTTTAACTGTGTCTTTGAAAAAGTATGCTGGCAGGAATAATTATGGCAGAGTTACCAGAAGGCATAGTGGAGGCGGTCATAAAAGATTATATAGAATTATAGATTTTAAGAGGGACAAAGATGGTATTCCAGCTAAAGTTATTGCAATGGAATATGATCCCAATAGAAGCGCAAGGATAGCGCTTCTAAGATATGCTGATGGTGGGAAGAGATATATCATAGCGCCAAGGAAGTTAAATAAGGGAGATACAGTAATGTCTGGCCCAAAGGCTGATATTAAGCCGGGCAACAGCCTTCCTTTAGAAAAAATACCAATTGGCACTATAGTGCATAATATTGAATTAAAAGCAGGAAAAGGCGGAGAAATTGCAAGATCTGCTGGAGGCGCTGCCCAACTATTGGCCAAGGAAGAAGGTTATGCCAATATAAAGCTTCCTTCTGGCGAGGTTAGGCTTGTAAAGCTGAATTGCAGGGCAACTATCGGCCAGGTCGGCAACATGGACCACGAGATATTAAGTTTGGGTAAAGCCGGAAGAAAAAGGTGGCTAGGGGTCAGGCCCTCTGTAAGGGGAACTGCAATGAATCCTATTGACCATCCTCATGGAGGCGGAGAAGGTAAAAATAAAAGCGCGGGTAGAGACCCGGTATCGCCTTGGGGGCAGCCTACCCTTGGATATAGGACAAGGAAGAAAAATAAAAATACTGATAAATATATAGTGAAGAGAAGAAAGTAGAGGAGGAAATAAATGTCCAGGTCTTTAAAGAAGGGACCTTATATTGATTTAAAGTTATTGAGCAAGGTTGAACAGCTAAATGAAAAAGGTGAAAAGAAAATAATAAAAACATGGTCGCGGAGATCAACTATTTTTCCGGAAATGGTTGGGCATACTATTGCTGTGCATGATGGGAGAAGGCATATACCTATCTTTGTCTCAGAATCAATGGTTGGCCACAAGCTTGGTGAATTTGCGCCTACAAGGTCTATTAGGCCTCATGTTTTTAAAGGCAGAAGCGAAAAGATTGCAAGCGTAGAAAAATAATTATTTAAAATTATTAATGAGGGGGCAAAGTTTGGAAGCAAGGGCAGTTGAAAATTATATAAGAATTTCGCCAAGAAAGCTTAGGTTGGTAGTTAACTTGGTTAAAAATAAATCTGTAGAAGAAGCAATAAATATATTAGAATTTACTCCCAAAAAAGGGGCAGAGATTTTAAAGAAAGCAATTAATAGTGCTGCAGCGAATGCTGTAGAGAATCATGATATGGGAGAAGAGGATTTGTTTGTTTCAAAAATACTAGTAGGCGATGGGCCTACTTTAAAAAGATTTAGACCCAGAGCAAGAGGCAGGGCTACTAGAATAAGAAAAAGGACCTCGAATTTAAAAGTATATGTATCTGATGGAAAAGATGAGGAGGAAAAATAAATGGGTCAGAAAATTAATCCAAATGGTTTAAGAATTGGAATTAATAAAGGTTGGAAGTCAAGATGGTTTGCAACCAAAGATTATGCAAAGCTTTTAAACGAAGATATAAATATTAGGGAAATAATAAATAGCCAATTAGAAAATGCAGGTATTTCTTCTATTGAGATAGAAAGGACCTCAGAAGAAGTAAAAGTAGATGTGTTTACTTCTAAGCCTGGAATAGTAATTGGTAGAAAAGGTAATACTATAAATGATATTAGAAGCTTAATTGAAGAAGAAATCAATAAAAATATTCAGCTAAACATAGTGGAAATTAAAAAACCTGAACTTGTTGCAAAATTGGTAGCAGAAGGAATTGCATCCCAGCTTGTAGGAAGGGTAAGTTTTAGGCGGGCGATGAAAAAGGCAGTATCCCTTGCCTTAAAGGCTGGAGCTAAAGGTATTAAGGTACAGTGTTCGGGAAGATTGGGCGGAGCTGAAATGGCAAGAACTGAATGGTATAGGGAAGGAAGAGTTCCGCTTCATACATTAAGAGCTGATATTGATTATGGTTTTGCAGAAGCAAATACTACTTTTGGAAAAATTGGAGTTAAGGTTTGGATTTACCTGGGAGACAGAATTTTAGATAAAGAAGATATTGAAGAAGAAAAGAAGAAAATGAAAAAATCTGCTGGCACTAAAGAAAAAGATAAGAAAAAAGAAGAAAAAGTTTCAAGTTAGGAGTTTTATTATGCCAATGTTAATGCCTAAAAGGGTAAAACATAGAAAAGTACAGAGAGGTAGAATGAAAGGAATTGCTAAAGGCGGTTTAAAGCTTTCCTTTGGTGAATATGGACTTCAAGCCCTTGAGCCTGGATGGATTACTTCTAAACAAATAGAAGCGTCTAGGATTGCTTTAACCAGGTTTATTAAGAGAGGCGGCAAGGTCTGGATAAATATATTTCCACACAAGCCTGTTACCAAGCAGCCTGCTGAAACAAGAATGGGCGGCGGAAAAGGCATCCCTGAGCAGTGGGTAGCGGTAGTTAAGCCTGGAAAAATTATGTTTGAGCTTTCAGGGGTTAGTGAAAAAATAGCTCATGAAGCTATCTCCTTAGCTGCTAATAAGTTACCCATAAAAGCTAAATTTATAAAGGAATAGTTTGGTGAATATGATGAATACTAGTGAATTAAGAGAGCAAACAATAGAAGAATTACAAACTAAATTAGATGATACCAAAAAGAGGATTTTTAATTTGAGGTTCCAGAAAGCGACTGGCCAATTGGAAAATCCAATGGGTATCCGAAATTTAAAAAAAGAAGTTGCTGTTTTAAAAACTTTAATCCGTGAAAAACAGCTTGGAATTAATCAATAGGAGGGTTTTGTTGGAAAGAGGAAAGAGAAAACAAAGGGTAGGAAAAGTTGTAAGTGATAAAATGGAAAAGACAGCTGTGGTTGAAGTTGCCTCATTTTACAAACACCCTTTGTATAAAAAAACATTAAAGAAATTTAAAAATTTTAAGGTACATGATCCTGATAATAAATGTAATATTGGAGATGAAGTTAGGATTATTGAAACAAGGCCTCTTAGTAAAACTAAGAGATGGCGATTACTTGAAATAATAAGGAAAGCTGAGTAGAAGAGAAGGGTATCTAAAATGATTCAAGCAGAAAGTAAAGTAAAAGTTGCTGATAATACAGGAGCCAGGCAGATATTATGTATTAAGGTGCTTGGAGGTTCCAGAAGAAGATATGCAAGAATTGGAGATGTTTTTGTTGCTACAGTATATGATGCTGCTCCTGGCGGCGTAGTTAAAAAAAGTGAAATAGTAAAGGCAGTATTGGTAAGGTCTAAGAAATCCTATAAAAGGAAAGATGGCTCTAATATAAGATTTGATGATAATGCTGCTGTAATTATTGATAATCAGGATAATCCAAGAGGGACTAGAATATTTGGCCCTGTAGCGCGTGAGTTAAGGGAGAAAAATTTTATGAAAATTATCTCTTTATCACCAGAAGTTATTTAAATAGGAGAGGTGTTAAATGTTAAAGATACAAAAGAATGATAAGGTAAAAATAATACAGGGAAAAGATAGGGGCAAATCTGGTAAAGTTTTAAGAATTGATCGAAGCAATAGCAGGGTTTTTATTGAGGGCATTAATATAATTAATAAGCATACCAGGCAAAAGAGCCAAAATGAGCCTGGAGGCATTATTAAAAAAGAAGGCCCTATAGATATATCTAATGTTAAATTGGTTTGCCCAAGTTGTGGGAAAGACACAAGAGTGGGTTTTGATAACCAAGGTTCTAAGAATAAGACTAGAATTTGTAAAAAGTGTGGAGAGCAGATATAAAATGAATGCTAAGGTGGTATTAATGAAACCTAGATTAAAAGAATTATATTTAAAAGAAATTGTACCTGCAATGGTGAAGGAACAGAACTATAAAAATATTATGGAAGTTCCTAAATTAAAGAAAGTAACTATTAATATGGGAATTGGTTCTGCTACGGAGAATATTAAAGAATTAGAATCTGCAGCAGAAGATTTAGCCCAGATAACCGGGCAAAAACCAATAATAACAAAGGCAAAAAAATCAATTGCAGGATTTAAGGTCCGATTAGGAGATTCAATTGGATGCAAAGTTACCTTAAGGGGAAACAGGATGTATGAATTTTTAGATAGATTATTAAATATTGCTTTGCCAAGAGTTAGAGACTTTAGGGGCTTGCCCAGGAAAAGTTTTGATGGGAATGGAAATTATACTCTTGGGGTAAAGGAGCAATTAATTTTTCCGGAAATTAATTATGATAATATTACGAGCGTTAAGGGTATGAATATTACTATAAACACTACAGCAGGTACAAATGAAGAAGCCTTTAGCTTGCTTGAAAAATTTGGTTTTCCTTTTAGAAAAAAATAGATTAATGGGAGGAATTTTTAGTGGCTAGGAAAGCTTTAATAGAAAAACAAAAAAAAGAACCAAAATATAGCACAAGAAAATATAATAGGTGTAATAGGTGTGGAAGAAGTAGGGGTTATTATAGAAAATTTGGCCTATGTAGAATTTGTTTGAGAGAATTAGCACATGATGGGAAAATCCCTGGGCTTACAAAGTCCAGTTGGTAGAAAAAGGAGGATGAATGTCTGTTTCAGATCCAGTTGCTGATATGATAACCAGGTTAAGAAATGCAAATAAAGCCCAACATGATTGGGTTGATATACCTTTTTCAAAGGTTAAGCTTGGTATTGCAAAAATTTTAGATGAAGAAGGTTATATCCGTAGTTATGAAACACGTAAAGTTGAGAATAATATTGAAATAATTAGAATATATCTCAAATTTAATGAAGACGGTGTAAGCCCAATAAATGGCTTAAAAAGAGTAAGTAAGCCTGGTAGAAGAATTTATAAAGATAAAAATAGTATTCCAAAAGTACTTGGCGGTTTAGGGACTGTCATTATTTCAACTTCTAGCGGCTTGATGACTGATAAAAGTGCTGAAAAACAAGGCGTTGGTGGAGAAGTACTTTGCTATATATGGTAGAAAGTGAGGTTGGTTGAATTGTCAAGGATAGGAAAAATGCCTATTCCTTTACCAGATGGAGTAGAAGCTAAAATAGAAAAAAATAAAGTAACTGTTAAGGGGAAATTAGGGGAATTATCTATTAATGTTGATCCTTTAATAAAAGTTGAAAATAAAGACAATACTTTAATAGTTAAGCCTGTTGAAGATGTAAATAGTGTTAGGGCTAAATATGGCTTATACAGAAGCTTGTTAAATAATTTAGTTATTGGAGTAAGCCAAGGATTTAGCAAAACTTTAAAGATTGTAGGCGTTGGCTATAAGGCAAATAAAAAAGGGAATGATCTGGAAGTAAATGTAGGATACTCAAATCCAATTTTATTTAAGAAAATACAGGGCATAGAGTTTGAAACGCCTGATAATACAACCATAGTAGTTAAAGGCATAGACAAACAATTAGTAGGAAAAATAGCTGCAGATATTAGGGAGATAAGAAAGCCCGAGCCTTATAAAGGCAAAGGCATTAGATATGAAAATGAATATGTTAGAAGAAAAGTTGGAAAAGCTGCAATTACAGCAGCAGGTGCCGCTCAATAAGATTTAGGAGTTTAATATGAAGACAAAAATTGAAAGAAAAGACAAAGGCCTAAGGAGAAAGTTAAGGTCAAAGTATAAAAATAAATATAAATCTAACCGTCCGAGGCTGTGCGTTTATAGAAGCAATAAATATATATATGGGCAAATTATTGATAATTTTACTGGTGATACTATAGTTAGTATTTCTAGTAAAAGTATTGAACCTAAAGATGATGACAAAGGTAAAATAGATATAAGTTTCAGAACTGGGAAAAAGATAGCAGAATTAGCTAAAAAGAAAAAAATAAAAGAGGTTTCTTTTGATAAGAATAAATTTAAATACCACGGTAGAGTTAAAGCACTAGCAGATGGCGCAAGAGACGGTGGGTTAAAATTTTAACGGATCTAAGGAGGATATTTAGTGCCAAAAAATACCAAAACAAATGAATTAGAAGAAAAAGTTATAAAAATAAATAGGGTAGCAAAGGTTGTTAAAGGTGGCCGTAGGTTTAGCTTTAGCGCTTTAGTAGCGGTAGGAGATTCTAAAAATAAAGTAGGTGTTGGTTATGGTAAAGCGAAAGAAGTTTCTACAGCGATAGTTAAAGGCATAAATAAAGCTAAAAAGAATATGTTTAAGGTGCCACTTATTGATGGAACAATACCTTATCAGATTAATGCTAAATATGGCGCTGGCCATGTATTTATGAAGCCAGCTTCTGAAGGTACAGGTGTAATTGCAGGAGGCCCTGTAAGGGCAATATTAGAATTAGCAGGAGTAAGAAATATTTTAACTAAATCATTGGGTAGCGCTAATGCTTTAAGTATTGCTAATGCTACAATTAATGGGCTAAAATCTCTTAAAACACCTGAACAAATAAAGAAAATTAGAGGTAAATAGTATTGTTTATGGAGGAGATTGATTGTGAAAATTCATGATATAAAGAAACCTAAAAGTTCTTATAAATCAAGAAAAAGAGTTGGAAGGGGCGATGCTTCCGGATATGGCAAAACTGCAGGAAGAGGAACAAAGGGACAGCTTTCAAGATCAGGTGGAAAAACCAGAATAGGTTTTGAAGGCGGGCAGATGCCATTGCAGAGAAGGCTCCC
>JAGYOJ010000055.1 GCA_018399435.1 Actinomycetota bacterium
TCAACCTTTGTTTATTTTTTCAATACGATATTAAAAATTATAATATTTAAAAAGTTTGTAATTAAATCTAAGCATTAGTAAAATAAGATAAAAAAATAAGGAAGAGAATGTATACAAATAATTTATTCAAAAATATCTTAGTAATTGGCGGAAACGATGCTGGCCTCGCAGCTGCCAGCCAGGCAAAAAGGGTAAATCCTGACCTTAATATAATAGTGATAGAGAGTGGAAAATACATATCATACGGCACTTGCGGACTACCTTATTATGTTTCAGGTATTATAAAAAATATTGAAGACCTTTTTGTTTATTCAGCAGAATTTTTTAAAAAAGAAAGAGGCATAGAAATACTTACTGGGCACAAGGCTATAGAACTTGATAGCTCAAGCAAAAGTGTGGTAGTTAAAAAAAATTCTTCCCCGGATACCATTAATATTGATTATGACAAATTAATTATCTGTAGTGGCGCTTCTCCCATAACTTTAAATATTCCAGGGATTCATTCTAAAAATATTTTTAATTTCTGGAATGTTGAAAATACATTGGATGTTAAAAAATATATTGATAATAATCACCCCAAAAAAGCAGTTGTCGTAGGAGGAGGCTCAATTGGACTGCTTCTGGCTGAAATTTTTAATGATTTAGGAATAGAAGTAACGGTAATAGAAATTGCAGATTTTTTATTAAAAGAATATGAGCCTGAAATAAGTAATATTGTCCTTAAAAATGCCAATCTAAAAAATATTAAAGTTTTGCTTGGCAGTACAGTAGAAAAATTTCTGCATGATAAAAACTTTGTTAATTTAACGTCAGTTAAAAAAGGGAATGAGAAAATAGATATCGAAACAGATTTAGTCCTCATGTCAACCGGAATTAGGGCTAATACTGGCTTTATTAAAAATAGTTCTATAGAGCTTAGCGCTAATAATTCCATAAAAGTAAATTCTAAACTTCAAACTTCCCATTTAAATATATATGCAGCTGGAGATTGTGCAACCGTAAAAAATAGGATAACAGGAAAAGATGATTATGTCCCTACTGCAAGCAATGCAGCAAAAATGGGGCGTATTGCTGGTTCAAATGCTGCAGGAGGCAATGAAATATTCCCTGGATCAGTTAAAACTAAAGTTGATAATATCTTTGGTTTGGAAATTGGAAAAACTGGCCTAAATTTAAAAGAAGCAAAACAATACGGTTATAATACAATTAAAGTTGTAGGCAATTATCCCTCCCATGCTAAATACTTACCAGGGGCAGAAAATATAACAACAATAGTTATTGCAGATATCAAATCTAGAAGAGTTCTTGGTGCCCAGATGGTTGGCAAAGATGGAGTTGGCAAAAGGATTGATGTTTTTGCTACAGCTATAAGCTCAGAACTTACAGTAGATGAAGTATACAAGCTTGATTTAAGTTATGCCCCTAAAGTATCTACTGTTTGGGATCCAGTAAATAAGATTTGCGGGAAAGCAGTATTAGAATTGAAAAATAAAAAATTTTAAAACAAACCATCTTGTTCTAAATTATTATTTTTCCTATTTTTAATTTTCTTTTTATCTGCTACGCATTCTGCATCAAGCTTTCTTAAAAGGACTGACCTTTCAAAATTTTTTACAAACCTTGACCAGTCTACTTCTTCATCAGATTCATCTAATAATAAATTATAGCCAGCAACATCTGCATCCATGTAATCTACATGGTGGACAACAAAAGCTTCAAGTATTTTTGGCTCTACAGGCGAACCATATTCCTTGTAGCCATGATGGCTTAAAATAATATGCAATAATCTTTCTTTTAATTCTTGCGGAAAGTCTTTTATTTTCTTTATTCTATCTAAAACCCAACTATAGCCCATGCTTATATGGCCAAGTAATTTTCCCTGATCTGTTACACTAATTATAACCCCTACGTCATATTCCTTGATTTTACCAATATCATGAAGTAATGCCCCGGCTACCATTAGATCCCTATTTATATTATTATAATTGCCCGCTATAAGGTCACAGACTTTAGTAACAGATAAAGTATGTTCTAATAAACCGCCCCTATATGCATGATGATATCTCATAGCTGCAGTGCCATTGCAAAAATTTTTTGCAAAAGTTTTATCTACAAAAAACAAATCAAGCAATTTTTTCAAAGAAGGATTTTCAATGCTTTTTATTATTTCCTTTAATTCCGAAAACATCTTTTGGATGCCCTTCTTGCTAGTCTTAATAAAATCAGAATATTCTATATTGCTTTCATCTTTAATTTTTATTAAGGAATCAATTACAAGTTGCCTGCTTTGGTTATATCTATTAATTATCCCCTTAACCTCAACAAAATCACCTTCTTCAAAATCCCCAAACTCATTAAGAACATTTGTCCACATAACTCCTGGAAGGTCTCCACTCTTATCCTGTAGTGTAACTATGCAATAATCATCCCCGTTTTTTTTCTTCTTAATAATTTTTCTTGAAACTACAAAAGTTGAATTTACAGAATTACCAACTTTTAAGTCCAATACATATTGATTTTTCATTTTTATTTCATATCCTTATCAATGTGCCATTCTTCAAAAAAATTTATTTTATCATATGCTGTCATATCGTAATGGACAGGGGTAATTGAAATATAATTATTCTTTATTGCTGAATAATCATCATTTTTGTTTTTAGTTACCTCTACAAAATCCCCATCCATCCAATAATAATCCCTTCCCCTGGGATCTGCCCGTTTAATAAAATACTCTTTGAACTTTGCAGTACTCTGGCAAGTGATTTTAACTCCCTTAATTTTGTCTTCTGCAGTATTTGGAATATTTATATTAAGCAATGTTTTCTTGGGCAAACCTTTCTTTATTACAATTTTAGCCATTTTTACTGCAAATTTAGCAGCAATATGATAATCTGGGTTTTTTAAGTTATCAATAGACATAGCAATTGACGGCACCTCATATATTGTGCCTTCAGTAGCTGCAGATACAGTACCTGAATAAATAATATCCTCCCCTACATTTGGGCCCCTGTTTATACCTGAAATTAATAAATCTGGCTTCTTTTTTAATATTGCCTTTATTGCTAATTTTACACAATCGGCCGGAGTCCCATCAACCGCATATCCAAAAAAATCTTTCCCTTTTGTTTCTTTTTTAACAGAAATAGGGTCAAATACTGTTATCGCATGGCCAACGGCACTTCTTTCCCTGTCAGGGGCAACCACCTTAATATCAAAGCCATTATCCTTTCTTAAAGCTGTATATAAGGCGCTTAATCCTTCGGCCTTAATGCCATCATCATTTGTAATTAATATAAGTTTCTTTTCCATAATTTTATAATTTTAAACAAATTATTTTTATTAAGCAAAATTAATTTGATAATTGAAATATTTTACTGGTGGTTTTTGACTGTAAAAATCAGCAATTTTTTAGAACAATTTTACAAAAAAATGTTTTATGGTAAATTTTTTTCTTTTTTAAATTTATTATTTAAAAAAATGTATGTAGCGTTTGAAAATAAGTTAGGGTAATAAATAGAATGTTAAATTTAAAAAGGGCAGGTTTCCCTGCCCTTTTTAATCAATTTTAGTAAGCTGGCTGTCCTCTTCTTTCTTCTAACTCTGCAGCTATTTCTTCAAGATTTTCTGGAGTAACAAGCTTTACTGGTGCTGGTACAACTTCGTCTTCATACTCAGCGCCTTCTTCAAGTATTTCTTTTAATATTTCTACACTCTGGTAGCCAATTACATAAGGCTGCTGTAATATAGTTCCAGCAAGTATGCCATCTTCAATAGCCTGTAATTCCTCAGGATCTCCATTATAGCCAACAACATAAATGTCTTCGCCTGCACCCTCAACAGCTTGTGCTGCACCTACAGCTTCTCTACCACTTGAGAAAAAGGCACCAACTATATCAGGAGCAGCAGAAATTATCTGTTGCATTGTATCATATCCGCCCTCAGCGCTTGGCGGGTCTACAATTATTTCTGAAGCAATTTCATAGCCTAATTCTTCTGATTTATCTATGAAACCTTCTCCTCTTTCTCTTGCATATGTCCACTGGGGTTGTAAGTTACCCAATCCAAACTTATATGTATTGTCTGGATTATCTGCTAAAAGCTCGTCTAAGTATCCAGCGGCAAGTTGCCCGCCTTCAAAGTTGTCAGAAATAATGAGAGCATTTACAGGGCCAGATTTTCCAATATCCGCACAAACAACTGGTATGCCTGCATCTCTAGCATTTTGAACTGCAGGTCCCAGAGCTCCTGGGTCAACTGGTGTAACTGAAATTGCATCAACACCTTGGCTAACCAAGCTGTCTAAGTCCTGAACCATTTTAGTTGGGTCAGCATTTTGGTCTATCATTATATATTCATAACCCAAATCTTCACATGCATCCCTAACGCCTTTTTCAACATTTTGGAAAAATGTAAATTCCATTGTCCAAACAGAAAAGCCAATGGTTATTGGTTCTTCCGCAGCTTCCTCTTCTACCTCTTCGGCTGCTTCTTCTACTTCTTCTTCAACCTCTTCGGCTGCTTCTTCTACTTCTTCAACTGCCTCTTCAGTTGCTTCTTCTACTTCTTCAACTGCTTCTTCTGCTTGGGCGCAACCTACAAATGAAAAAGTTGCTACTAAAGTTATTGATAAAATAGTAATAAGTGCAAGCTTTAAAATATGTAATTTCCTCATTTCTTTCCTCCCTTGTTATTTACAAATTAAAATTAAAACTCAGGTCTTCACCTCCTTCTATATAATTTATTCACAAAATTTTTGTTATTCTCTCTGTCCTAGTAATGTATATCTAATTCTATTTAATGCTACAGCAAATATTAAAACTAGTCCAGTAGCTACATCTTGCCAGTAAGAGTCTACCTGCATTAAACTTAGGCCATTTTTTAGGGCTGTAATTATAAGGGCAGCAACAAACAATCCTCCCAGGCTGCCATTTCCGCCACCTAATATGGTACCACCAAGCACAACAGCCGTTATTACCTGGAATTCATAACCTTGGCCCAATTGCCCAGGGTTAGCGCTGCCTAAATTTGCAGATACAACAACGGATGAAATGCCAACAAAAAATCCAACCAGCGTAAATACAATAATTCTTACTTTATCAACATTTATCCCCGACAATCTAGATGCATCAGGATTAGTGCCTACCGCTACTATATACCGGCCAAATGGGGATTTCCTTAATAATAAATAACCGCCTAGATAACAAATTAACATTAAAATAATTGGAAAATTTATATTAAAAATTTTACCATTCCCTATATATAACCAGAATTTATTTTCTATATAGACTGGCACATTGCTAGTATACAGATAAGCAAGCGCCCTAAATATATATAACATTCCAAGAGTTGTAATAAAGGCAGGTATCCGTAATTTTGTTATAAATATGCCATTGATAAAACCCAAAATACTTGCAATAACTATTGTTGACAGTACTGCGCCAACACCGCCTATGAAAGGAATAAAAGAAGAACCCAATACTCCAACAAAGGCTAGCATTGAGCCTACAGATATGTCAAAATCACCAGACATTATACAAAATGCCATGCCAATTCCGCCAATTGCAATAAAAGTTGAATACTTAAATATGCTAATGAAATTATAAACTGTTCGAAAATTTGGGTCTAAGGATGAAAAAATAGCAAGTATTAATACCAGTATAAATAACATCCCAAAATTTTCCCATTGTTGGGCAACTTTAACTTTTAAATTCCTAGATCTTATATCTACCATTTCTTTTTCCTTTTATTTTTTATACTTTTATACCTTTAGCCCTTACACTTTCTAAATATCTATTTCTAGCCCCATCTATAAAAAGGGCGATAATAAGGACTGTACCCACAGAAAGCATTTGAAAAAATATTTGGACATTTAATAAGTTTAAACCATAATAAATCATAGAAATAAAAATTGCAGCAAATAGCGTGCCCCAAATATTTCCTCTCCCCCCAGCAAGGCTCGTGCCACCAAGTATAGTTACTGTTATAGCAACTAATTCAAAGCCTGGAGACATAGTAGGAATGCCTATTAATGTCTGTGAAGTCCTTATAACGCCAGCCACGCCTGCAGTAAATGCAACTAGCACAAATACCATTATTTTAATTAAGTCAACATTTAATCCAGATATCCTTGCAGCGCTTTCATTTGAGCCAACAGCGCTTACATGCCTGCCGAATGGAGAATGGTACATGGTAAAAAACATGAAAATGAATAAAACAACCATTATTATTATTGGAATTGGAATGCCTGCTAAAAAGCCAGTCCCAATTATTGAAAACATTTTCTCAGAGATAACTATCTGCCTTCCGCCTGCAACCAATAATGAAACACCCCTTATAATAGTCATCATAGCTAATGTGGTAATTAATGGATTTACATTCAATTTGGTAATTATAAGGCCATTCACCAAGCCTACGCTAGAAGCTACTAATAGTGAAATTATTATTGCCAGCGGTATCCCAAGTACTGGTATAAGCAGTGATAAAAAAACACTGGTAAGACCCATTACAGCAGCTACTGACAGGTCAAAACCTCCACTGGTTATTGCAAAAGTCATACCAAAGCCTACAATCGCCCCATATGTACCTTGTGCAATAATATTTAATATGGTATTAGTTTGTAAAAAATTTGGGCTTGCTATTGCCAAGAAAATACTGCCTAAAATGATAAAAATAAATATTCCAAATCTTTCATAAAGTTTTAAAAATTTTATCACTATAGTTCCTCTTAAATATTTTATTAATATTGCTATTTAATAATTTTACTAGAAGTTTGGCCAATTTGTGCTTCTACTAACTTCTCTTCATCCATTGTTTCTCTATCAAATTCCGCAGCTACCTTGCCCTTATATAAGACAATGCTTCTGTCGGAAAGGTTCACTAATTCTGGTAGCTCAGAAGAAGTCATCAGTATAGAAATACCCCTATCTGCTAATTCCCTCATAATTTTATGTATTTCTGCCTTTGCACCTACATCAACCCCTCTGGTGGGTTCACACAATATTAAAACTTTACAATTTGTTATAAGCGTTCTGCCTATTACAACTTTTTGCTGGTTACCGCCACTTAGATATATTACTTTTTGGTTATAATTTGAAAATTTAATATCTAATCTATCTTTCATCCTATCAAAAACACTTTTTTCTTTTTCTGCTTTTATAAATAAGCCTTTTAAGAAAGTTAGTGTTTTTATGATAATAATGCTCAAGTTTTGAAGCACTGACATGTCATATAATAGGGCCTCATCTTTCCTGTCTTCTGTCACAAAACCAATCCCCAACTTTATTGCATCGCGGGGATCATTAATATTTACTTTCTTGCCCTCAAAATATATCTCCCCAGCTTTTTTAGGTATGGCACCATAAATGGATCTTAACAAGTGGTGGGCTCCTGAGCCAAGAATTCCTGCAATTGATAAAATTTCACCTTTATATAATTTAAAACTAACATTATCTACATAATCAGCCACTGAGTAATTATTAACTTCCATAACTACTTCTTTTTTCTCATGTTTGGTGCTAGATTCCGCAAAATATTCTTTTACTACTTTTCCTACCATCATTTCTATAATTTCACTTTCATTTGTATCAGAAGTTTTTTTAGTGCCAATTTTTTTACCGTCTCTAAGTACTGTAATCCTATCAGAAAGTTCAAATGCTTCCTCAAGCCTATGGGAAATATAAATTATAGAAACTCCTTTTTCCCTTAAATTTTTTATAATTTCAAATAATTTTTTTACTTCTTTCCCTGTTAATGTCGCTGTAGGCTCATCCATTATTATTAGCCTTGACTTAATGGATAATGCTTTTGCTATTTCTACCATTTGCCTTTCAGCAATAGTAATATCTGATATATATTTTTTAGGGTCAATATCTGAATCCAAGTCTTCCAGTATCTTCTTAGCATCAGAATTAAGTTTTTTCCAGTTCATTATGAGGCTTCCAAATATTTTTGGCTCTCTACCAACAAAAATATTTTCTGCAACAGTTAAGTCAGGGATTAAGTTAAATTCCTGATAAATAACTGAAATTCCCTTGTTCTGGGATTCACAGGTTGAAGTAAAAACCGTTTTTTTGTTTTTAAAATAAATAGCGCCCCTGTCTGGCCTATATACACCGCCAAGCATCTTAATAAGGGTTGATTTCCCAGCGCCATTTTCACCCACTAATGCATGCACTTCGCCAAGGTTAACGTCAAAGCTAACATCATTAATTGCCACAACCCCTGGAAAAGTTTTTGTTATGTTTTCTAATTTACAAAGCTTATTATTCTTATTCATTTTATATATGCTGTAAAATTAATAAAATTGTAAATACTAAACATTAATTTAACCATTTTTATTAATGCTTTTTAACACTTCCTCAGTTATCTTTTCAACCAGGCCTTCATCTGGGGTCTGGCTATTTTCCTTTTTATATGCAGTCCTTTTCCCAAAGGCATCCTCATATAAGTATCCGGGAGCACATACTTCCTTGGATACATCTATAGTGGCAAAATCTTCTTTTGTAAAATGCTGGTGTATTGAAAAGTCTGCATCAGGATTACC
>JAGYOJ010000056.1 GCA_018399435.1 Actinomycetota bacterium
AACTAACGAAGAAGTAATAATAAAAAACATACAAAATAGTGGCGTGGATATTATTGCTTCTATGAGTATAGACAAATAATTTTTTATTTTTAGAACAAAAATATATTTCCTGATTTATTTGCTATGCGCTATTATTTTAGCTAATATTTAATCAATCATTTTTAATTATTTCTAATGGCAAAAAAGATAAAAGTAAAAGAATTTAAGAATATCTCACCAAGAGCTAGGCAACTCTTAAATACCCAAGAAAGCAACCATCTGGATTACAAAAGAAATATGGAGGGCTTAAAATCAAGAGATATAGTTGCCTTTGCCAACTCTGAAACTGGGGGGACAATACTTATAGGGGTAGATGAAATTGAATACAATGGTTTGCAGAGAGGCAAGGTTGTAGGGTGTACAATTGGAGATGAAGAAAAATTGAAAATAATAAGCAAAGCCCAGTCTTGCATCCCGCAAATTGAAGTAAAAATATTTGCTGAAAATTTAAATGATAAGCCTTTCTATAGAATTGAAATACCCAGTGGTACATGCAAGCCATATTGCACTGCTAAAGGCTTATATATGATAAGGGGCGATGGAAGAAATAATCCATTAACACCAAATAACCTGTTGAATATATTTTTAGAAGAACAAGGGAAAGAATTTATCAAGCGTTTTAGCTATGCTACTAAAAAATTAGACCAAGAATTATCAAATACTAAAAATCAAATTGAGAAATTGAATATAGATGTAAAAAATTTATCTGATGAATTAAATAAAAAAACTTCCTCTGCCTAGAAGAAGGTAACAGAATTGATATACTGTATAAAAAAATTAATTATCTGGAAGACATGATGGCCAATATATTAAAGTTTGGAAAAGGGCAAAATTTTTAATTCTTTACCCTTGTAACTTTTTAATATCAGTTGTATTCTTTTTGTGGTTTAGATTAAAGATGGGATATCTAATGGATTTGAATGAAAAAATTAAATATGTTATTGATAATACAGAAATATTAATATTGCCTAGAAAGCATCTCTCTGCCTCCAGGTCTACTACTATAAAATATTTTATAATTTCTGAACCTTTTTATAAGGAATTTGAAGCGGACAGTGGGGAAGATGAAACGGTAGTGAGAGAGGGAAAAATTACTTGGCAAAAACCAAAATTAATCACCCCGTCTTACATGTTGAGGCTTGAGGGTTTTAATGATGAAACAAAGAAAGCATTAAAAATTTTAGCAGAGCAAGACAGGGACCTTGCAATGCTATTATATAGCTTAAAGTTTGTAAAAAGCGCAGAAAAGATGAATATAATACAAAAGCCGATGAGTGAAGTTGGGCAAAAAATATCAGAAGATATCGAAAAAGAAGGGGATTCTTTTTCTGGCCTTATAAAAGGCGTAGATGAATTTTGGGATATTTCTTTATTTAAGTTTATAGAAGAATTAATTGTTGATAGTGCTTATAATTCACATTTACCGGGTTATTTTAAAAACAATATAGTTGATGTAAATGACCAGGGTAAGGCTGTCCTATCAAGAGATAAGGCTGGCATGCCAGTGGCTGCAAAACTAGAAATAGATAAATTATTCAGGTTATTTGAAAAGGGCGAAATAGAGGCATCAGAACTTAAAAAAGAGCTTGATAGATGGGGAGTATTTGAAAAATATGAGGATAAGTTCTTGAGATACTTTAAAAATCATTAGCTTTAAGATGGCTTTTAAGCCAAGCTAATATATCTTTATATGCTTCCTCTTTGTTTTTATCATTTAAAATCTCATGCCTGGAATCTTTATATTCCTTATAATTAAGGTCTTTTATTCCAGCAGATTTATATAGATTAAAAACTTTTTTAATTCCTTTTGTCATACCCCCAAGAGGATCTTTAGCCCCAGTTAAAAATAATAGGGGAAGGCCTTTAGGGGTTTTCTTTATATTTCCAAACCTGTTTATTTCAATTACAGATTTTATAAGGTCATGGAAAAAGCTGGTAGAGCAGATAACTCCGCAATAAGGGTCCTTTATATAATTATCTAAAATTTTCTTGTTACTGCATAGCCAATCAAATTCAGTCCTAGTTTTTTTGAAATAACTATTGTAATTGCCAAAAGACATTTTATGAAGCAATGGGCTTTTAGCTTCAGGGCCTTTAAAAGCTTTTTCAATTTTTGATAAAAATAGGCCAAGGTAGCCAATAACACCCTGCGGGCCTATCGTGCCGGCAAGTATGGATCCATTTATATCCTTGCCCCATAGGTAAATATAATTGCGCGCTAGAAATGAGCCCATGCTAAAACCTAAAAGAAAAACAGGCTTGCCTTTATGCTTATCTCTTATGTAGCCTGTTAATTGATGCATATCTTTTAATGTTTTAGTCCAGCCTTGTTTTTCACTAACAAAGCCAATTTTCTTTGGGTCCCCCTCGGTAATTCCATGGCCCCTAAGGTCATTTGCATATACAGCAAAACCATTATTTGCCAAAAATTCTGAAAAATTATTATATCTTCCAGAATGTTCAGCCATGCCATGGACAATTTGGGCAGATCCCTTTAATTCTTTGCCAGGAAGCCAAATTCTTGTAAATATTCTTTTACCGTCAGAGGCTTTAAGATAAAAATTCTGTTTTTCCATAATTATTGATTCTTTTTTAGCTTGTAGTATTTTAATTCATTTATTAAATTAATGATTATAACAGGAATAATTGAGCAAGCTAATATTAGTAACCAATGCCTGTAATCTAATGCAGCTGTACTAAAGATGGTCTGTAGCCAGGGAATATAAATTATTGCTGCCTGTAGCAATATAGAAGCAAGAATTGCAAGATTTAAATATTTATTCCCAAAAATACCCTTACTGAATATGCCTTTGTTTTCAAACCTAAAGTTTAAAGTGTGCAGTAATTGCGTTAGAACCAATGTTGTAAACACAGTTGTATGGAAAACGTCTATGTCATGAGGGGTATTGTGCCCAAATATAACGGGCCCTAAAAAGTAAATAAATAAAGCTCCAAAAGTTAAGATAAGGCCTTGCCATGATATCATCAGCAGCCTTCTCTTGCTAAGGATTTGTTCCTTATCTTTAGTGGCTTTTCTTTCCATTATGTTTGGTTCTGGAGGATTGACGCCAAGAGCCATAGCGGGAAGGCCATCTGTTATTAGGTTCATCCAAAGTATTTGAACTGGAAGAAGCGGGATATATAAAAAGCCTGCTTCACCCAAGATTAAATAGAATATATAGTCTCCAATTACAATTGAAATAAACATTAATAATACTTCTGAGATATTGCAAGATAGCAGGAATAATATAAATTTCTTTAGATTATCATAAATTACCCTTCCTTGCTTTATGGCTTTTACAATGGTTGCAAAATTGTCATCAGTTAAAATCATTTCACTTGATTCTTTGCTTACATCAGTTCCTGTTATGCCCATTGCTATGCCAATATCAGCTTTTTTAAGGGATGGGGCATCATTTATGCCGTCTCCAGTCATTGCCACTACATGCCTGTTTTCTTTTAAGGCATCAACAATAGCAACTTTATTGGAAGGAGAAACTCTTGCAAATATCTTTATTTTACCAATTCTTTCTTTTAGCTCATCTGGGGCCAAACTATCAAATTCTTCACCATCTATAATTTGGTCTCCTTTTGAAAGTATTCCTAATTCAATGCCAATAGCCCTGGCTGTAAGCTTATGGTCACCTGTTACCATGATGACTTCAATATTTGATTTTTTGCATTGTTTTATTGCATCATATACTTCCTGCCTTGGTGGATCTATCATTCCCACCATACCAGAAAAGACAAGGCTGTTTTCATCTTCCTTTATTTTTTCCTCTTTAGGTAATTCATCCAGGTATTTAAAAGCAAATGCTAAATTTCTCATAGCATTTTCTGCTAAATTTGTAATATTTTTATGAATTGTTTCCTTATCTTCTTCTGTAAGGTCTACAATTTCTCCATTTTTCATTATTTTATTGCATTTCTTAATTATTACTTCGGGAGCCCCTTTTGAATAAAGCAGATAAGGTTTACCATTAGTGTTTTCATGGATTGTGGTCATCATTTTTCTTTCAGAATTAAATGGTTCTTCTAATTTTCTAGGTTTCTCTGATTCTAAGCTATCTTTGCTAAGCCCGTAAAATGTACCCAGTTCTATTAAAGCTGCTTCTGTAGGGTCGCCTGTAATATCGCCATCTTCTTTATTTACATAATAAGCGTCATTGCAGAGAACTGCACTTTCTAAAATATATTTTAGCGGGCCCTCCTTCTCTTCTTCTAGATTTAATTTAGAATTGTCTTTTTCACTTTTATTTTTTATAAAATTAGAATATTTCTTATTTTCTTCCAAGCCATTAAATATTTTCCTAACCACCATTTTATTCAAGGTAAGGGTACCAGTTTTATCGGTGCAAATAACAGTTACTCCCCCTAAAGTTTCGACAGAACTGAGCCTCCTTATAAGGGCATTATTTTTTGCCATTTTTTGCACGCCTAAGGCAAGGGAAACAGTAACGATTGCGGGAAGCCCTTCAGGAATTGCGGCAACTGCTAAAGCAACTGCTACTAAAAGCATTTCAGCTAATGGATTTCCTTTAAGGAGACCAGACCCAAATACAATAACACTTATTAATATACATATTATTCCAATTTTCTTTCCAACAGTTTTTAATTCCTTCTGTAGGGGAGTAATTTCTTCTGATTCCTGGACCATGCTAGCAATTTTGCCAATTTCAGTGTTTTTCCCTGTTTCTACCACAATTGCAAGGCATCTTCCCCTGGTAAGGGTTGTGCCGCTATAAATTAAATTTTTTCTATCCCCAATTGATAGGTTTGGTTTGCCGAGAGCTTCTGTTGTTTTATCTACAGGCATGGATTCGCCAGTAATAGGCGCTTCATTAGCCTGCAGGTTTGTCTCTTCTATTACCCGGCAATCAGCAGGTATTAAATCTCCTGCACTAAGCTTTATTAAATCCCCCGGGACTAGCAATTTAGAATCAATTTCTTTTTCTTTTCCACCCCTTATAACTTTTGTAGTAGGAGATGCAAGTTCTTTTAAAGCTTGTAGCGCTTTTTCAGCCCTGTATTCCTGAACAAAACCTAAAACAGAATTAATAATTAAAATAATTAAAATTACAATAGCATCCGTTATTTCTTTAATAATAATTCCAGAAATAAAAGCTGCTGCAATAAGAATCCAGATCATAAAATCATTAAACTGGGATAAAAAAATCTTAAACGGTGAACGGCCTTTCTTTTCCTCTATCTCATTTTTGCCGTATTTTGAAAGCAGGGATTCTGCTTTGCCGGTATCTAATCCCTCTTTCTTATCAGTTGAAAGGTTCTTAAGTACTGTTTCCGTGTCCTTAGTATGCCAGAGCCTTTTATTGTTTATCTCTAAATTATTTTTTTCTTTCATTTGAATATTTATTAAAACATATATATAAAATACAGTAAATTAAAAAAGTTAATCTGCCCATATATCGTGAAACATTTCCCATTGGTCTATATGGTCATAAATATATTTTTCCAAAACTTCTTTCATTTTTTCCATATTTTTTTTGACCAAGTCCCCTTTTTTGCCTTTGGTCTCAAGTTTTATGGGATTCCCAACAATTTGAAAATGGTTATATTTATCCTTTCTGTAAATAAAGCTAGGAATTAAAGGGGCTCCAGAATTTAATGATGCATGTATTACACCATTGGGTATCTGGGCTTTCTCCCCAAAAAATTCGATGGCTTTTGAGCGGCTATTAGGGTCCCAATCTGTTGGAATTGCTACTATTTGATTTTTCCTTAATTTCCTAAAAATCCCTAAAACCCTATTGTTGTATATAGTATTAAGGCCTTTTGTAAGCCTTTTATTCTCAAAAAATTTATTTAAAGGCTCAAACTTTCTCTGCATTCCCATTCCCCATATATCGTAACCTTCTACAGCCACCCTGCATGCGCCCCACTCAAAGTTTCCGATATGCGCTGTAAATATAACTACACCATTACCTTTTTTTAATGCTTTATCCAAATTTTCCAATCCTGCAATTTCTACTCTTTCTTTAAATTTATCCCTGGGAACATTGTCATGCTTTAAGAAATCCACAATGTTTCTTAACCAATGGTCATATACCTTACAGGCAGTTTCGTATACCTTTTTATCATTTATATCAACTTTTAATACTTTTGATATATTTTTTTTAAGGGGGTATAAATTTATTTTAGCTAACACTGCCATCCTTGCAAGTATTGATGCTATAAAATAAGCTATAGGGTAAGGAATTATTCTTGCTAAAAAATTTAAGAACTTATAACTGATATATGCTAGCATTTTTAATTTCCTTTAAATAAAAATGTAAAATTAAATATTGTATAATGATATTAGATTATGTAATTTATTTAAAGTATTTTTATAGCTTTAAAGGAGGAAAAAAATGGCTGATAATATGAGCATTGAAGGATTGGAAAAAGTTTTAAAGTATGAGGACAATCACGGATATGTCATAAGCACTTATTTATTAGTTGATGGTGCAAGGACAGACAAAAGGGATTATCTGACTAAACTAAATTCAATGATTACAAAAAAACGATCAGAGATAGAATTTGATGAGAATATAGATAATAGAAGGGATATACATAACACATTAGAAAAAGTAAAAAAATATGTTGATGATAGATTTAAATCAGGCCGAACAAAAACTTTATTAATTTATGCTGGCACCAATGGATTATGGGAAGTTTTTAGGCTCCCGGTCATTATGCGTTCAAAAATAATAATAGATCCAAAACCCCATACACAAAATTTAAGGTCACTACTCCAGAATTTTAAAAAATATGGGATATTATTAATAGACCGTGAAAAGGCACAGATATACTCGCTCTATTTAGGGGAAATAAGGGAGTATCTTGCGGCTTTTATAAATGATGTGCCTTCTAAAGTTAACTTTAGAAGTGAAGCTGCTTTAAGGGAGAAAAAAATTCTTGGAAAAATTGAAGAAAAACTTCACCATTTTTTTAAAAATGTTAATGACAAGGCGATGGAATTATTCAGGGATGGAAAATTAGATTATTTAATACTTGCAGGCAGAAAAGAGATAATTTCAAAATTTAAGAATTATTTGCATAATTATTTAGATTCTAAAAATATAGGCACCATTGATGCGCAACCTGACACAGATAAAAATGAAATAAAGAGAAGAGCACAAAAAGTTGCAGATGATTTTGAAAGAAAAACAAAAGATAAATTAATTAAAAAATTATTTGAAGAATATAATCCAAATGGCTGGGCAGTTGCTGGAATAAAATCTGTAATCAGTTCTCTTTTAATAGAGCAAATTAGGACTTTAGTTTATGACAAAAATTTTGCACAGGCTGGCTATATTTGCGATTCTTGCAATTACATAGCCTTAGAAGAGAAAGAAAAATGCCCTTACTGCGAAGGGAAGCTTGTATTCTACAATGATATTGTAGATGAAATAGTAGAAGATGCATTGGAGCAAAACTGTGAAATTATCGACGTTGAGGATAACCAGAGGTTAAAAGACGCGGGTGGAATTGCAGCAATTCTTAGATACAAGTTGTAATCAATTAAAAAATTTTAACCCTTTAAGGTGCACTAAAAATCTTTTTGTGCACCTTAAATGTGGTTTTAACCCAATTCTTATTATTAAAATTTTTTAATTGAGTTAATTTAGATGTGGCATATCCCAGCATGGGGAATATTTTTTCTGGATTCTTATTTATTTTTTTTTAATTCAGAGAGTTCTTCTGTAAATTGTTCCAAACTATCAAATTGCTTATACACTGAAGCAAACCTGATATATGCAACTTTGTCTAAACCCTTTAGCTTCCTTAATACTAAATTACCTATTTCTTTAGAGCTTATTTCATTAGAATCCATATTTTTTATATCTGATTCAATATCATCTACTATCTTTTCTAATGTTTTAGTGGTTATATTTCTTTTGATGCAGGCCCTAATTAATCCGCTTAGTATCTTATTCCTATCAAAAGGCTGCCTGGTGCCATCAGATTTTACAACTGCTATAGGCTGGTTTTCAAATCTTTCATAAGTTGTAAATCTTTTACCGCATTTTTCACATTTTCTCCTTCGCCTTACACAATCATTGGACTCTGTAAGCCTTGAGTCTATAACCCTTGTATCAGGGTATGAACAAAATGGGCATTTCACTTTTTATCTTCCTCCTTAAAGAAAGGCTTAAATACTTTTTTAGTGCTGGATGCATGTCTCTCCTATGTTCTGTAAAATAAGTTTTTAATAAACTATAACTTTTAATACTATATTCTCATTATCTAATTCTGCAAA
>JAGYOJ010000057.1 GCA_018399435.1 Actinomycetota bacterium
TTGAAGCCCCGCCAATGCCTATCATGATGCCTACAGCCATCATTATAAGTTGTACGGGAAAGACAATAGAGAGGGCAGCAATTGCAATAGCGCCCACACCCTTACCTACAAAAATAGTATCTACTACATTATATAAAGCACCCACTATCATGCCTATAATAGCAGGTGCTGAAAATTTAAATAGGAGGCTAATAATTTTGCTGTTAAGTATTGTCTCTCTTTTTGACCCCATAGCCTTCTAACTATATAGCAAAATTATTGGCTTGCAACCCAATTAAAAAACTGGTTTTTCTCTGCTTCATTATATCCAACAGCGCTAGCATTTCCAAACCACTGTGGCCATGAATTAAAGGTAGTAATGGTTACATCGCTTCTGTCCATAGAACTAATTACTGGAAGTATCTTTAAAGCCTGGTCTGAGGAAATATTTGTCCATATGTATTGCCTCAATGTATTAAGAAAATTGCCCAAGTTGGAAGCATTAACCATTGACCTTTTCTGGAATAATAAATCTACAATCATCATTGCTGATTGTTTTTCCCTGGCATAAGATCCACCACCATACTTAGACCTGCCATGCCTTGCCCTTGAAAGAGCCAGTGCTTGGGTCCCGTTTATGGTATGGGTGCCTGGGGTTAAATAGCAATTAGAAAAGCTGTCACTAATATTTTCTTCTACTGTAGTTGTAACTCCACCTAAATAATTAATAAGTGCCGGAAAGCCATCAAAGTCAGTAATAGCATAAAAATCAATTGGCATGCCAGTAAATTGTTCAAATGTACGCAAAGCCAAATCATTTCCTCCAATAGCATGGGCTGCATTTATTTTTTGGGTGCTATGCCCAGGTATTGGCGCCCATGTGTCCCTGGGAATTGTGACAATTATAGCTTTGCCTGTGTCCAGGTTTAAATGTACAAAAATATTTATATCAGTCCTGCCGCTAACTCTGCCTCCAGCCCTATCATGTGAGCTGTCGTCTCCCCAGATCATAAAGTTTACCTTATTGCCTGCGCTGAACCCAGTATTGGTACTAGCAACATTGGGGACAGTATTTGCTGAAGCAGTTGAAGCTCCGCCGAAAGGCGTAATTCCAAAACTTTTGCAAAGTTGTGCAAATTCATCTGATTTTAGAAATCCATCTAATACCTGGCTCCTGGTCTGCCCTTTTTTCAATCTGTCAAGCCATGCATTATAGCCATATGAATCAGGTTCCCTGTCAAAGAATGCCCTATATAATATAGATACAAATTCCTGGTTACTGTGGTTAGCAGAAATAAATTCCTCACTAAGCACGAAACCCTTTGCTACATCTTCACCGGTCTTTACACCAGTTAAAAGCCTGTTAACCCATTCATTTAGGCCTTCAGGATCAGGCTGCCTGTCAAGGCATTGGGAATAAAACCTTGAAACAAAAGCCTGTACTTGCTCGTGATTCCCTGCTCCCAACATATTTGGAGTTATCATTAAGGCTAAAGCAGCGATAGATAAAACTACCAATGAATAGCTTAATGCCTTTCTTATTTTTTGCTTCATTTTAGAGCTCCTATCTCTAGTTTTTTACATTGGATTTTACCTATTATACATATAAATTAAATAAAATTAAAAAATATAACCACACTTTTTTATCCCTAGCCTTGTCAGGCAAAAATCATATTTAACCGGATCTTCAGGAACAATTTTTTTAAAAGATTCGGTAATATCTAAGGCTGTTTTCATATCTGCCTGTTTTCTATCAGTTAACCCTAATTTAAGGGATATTTTATGCATATGCGTATCAAGAGGTATTATTAGCTTAGATGGCAAAACGCCTTTCCACCCTCCCGGATCGACATCATCTTTCCTTACCATCCACCTGAGATATAAATTAAACCTCTTTAAAGCGCTTTTTCCGCTTACTGAAGGAAAAAGACTATTACAAAAATTTGCAGGCCTGCAGGTAAGGTTTTCAATAAACTTTAATACAGCCAGCAATATATTTTCATGCCTTGCATCATATCCTTTAAGAAAGCAATCATTAAGGGTGCCATATTTATTTAGAGCATTTCTTATGCAGTTTAGAAAGAAAATTAACTGGCTGCTATCAGTAAACCTGTACTTAAAGTCTATCAGATAATCTTTGATTTCCTGTTTGCTGCTATTTAGTAAAAAATCTCTTGGGGATTTTCCTAATATATCCAAAACATATGAAACATTTTTAAGTATCTGCTCCACCCTGCCATAAGCCAGGCTGGAAGCAATTAAACCTACAATCTCCCTATCACCAAAATTTTTATAGTTATATAAAAACTCTAATGGGTCGGGATGTATATGCTCCTTATTATTAAATCTTTTATAAAGGGATTCCAGCTTTCTTTTATTAACCATAAATATTAGGAAAATTCTTCATGTTTTTTGGCTATTCTTTCAACCAGCGTATCCAGCAATGAAAAATCCTTACCCTTAGGATACCCCTTAATTATAACAGGGTCTATTAAATCCACTTTTAAGGTTGATGTAAGGCTGGATATAATTTCTTCAGTTTTGCCTCCCCACCCATAAGAGCCAATAAGAGAGATATTCCTTATCTTGGGCCTTAAAGCTTTAAGAAGGTAAGCTGCATAAACTGCGCTTGGGTGTGGCCCGGCCAGCACTGTAGAAGTGGCTAATACTACCGTAGCAGCATCTACTAGGGACATTGCCAGTTCTCCCAAATCCACTCCAGTTAAATTAAATAACTTGACAGCTATGCCTTCTGATTTTAATTTTTCTGAAAGGTAGTCAACCATTTTTTTAGTGCTGCCATGCATGGAAACATAAGGTATTATTACCTCATTTTTATTATTTTCTGAAATCCAATCTTTGTAAGCATCTACTATAAAATCATAATCCTTGTACAATAACCCATGGCTTGGAGCAATTATTTTAATATCTAAACCATCTATCTTTTTTAAATCTTTCTTAATCATATTAGAAAATGGCATCATTATTTCTGCAAAATACCTTTTGGCTGTTTCTAAGGTTTTAACCTTATCTTCTACAAAAAGCTCCTCTGAAGCATAATGCGAACCAAGAAAGTCACATGTAAATAAGATTTTATCTTCTACTAAATAAGTAAATTGTGTTTCAGGCCAGTGTACCCAGGGAGCTATAATAAATTTTAGTGTTTTGTCCCCTAATGAAATGGTATCTCCATCCCCAACTACCTGAAACTTATTGCTGTCTATTAGAAGCAGGTCTTCCAGCATAGATTTACATTTAGTATTAGTGGCAACCTTTGCTTCCGGGAATTTATCCAATATAACAGGTATCGAACCTGAATGATCCTGTTCGGCATGATTGGCAATTACAAAATCTATTTTATCTATACCTAATTTCTCTAACTTATTTACAAGAATTTCACTTTTTTCAGGGTCTACAGTATCTATCAAAGCAGTTTTTTTGCTTCCTTTAATTAAATATGAATTATAGCTTGTTCCATCTGGAAGAGGTATAAGTTCATCAAACAAACGCCTTTCCGGATGGTTTGCACCAACATAAAAAACACTTTCATTTAATTTCTCAACCATAAAAATTACCTCCAAATAAAATGTGGCCGTAACCTTAATAGATACGGCCATATTTTTTAATTATCTTTTTTATTCTTCAGATTCTAAGGCTGCAGTAAATGTCCTTTGCCCCAGCTCTCTGTCAAGCATAAACAATGCATTGCCTGAATCTCCCACAAGTTCCAGTTTATTAACAACTTCATCTGCTGATGCTTCTTCTTCCACTTGTTCTGCTACATACCACTGTAAGAAATTATTAGTGGCATGATCATTTTCTTTTATAGCCATATTTACTAAATCATTAATCAAACTGCTAACTTTTTGTTCATGGCTATAAACATTTTTAAATACATCTAAGGGTGACTCCCATTCAGATTGAGAAGCCTTGATATCCTTTAGATTAACTCTTCCCCCACGCTCATTTAAATAATCAAAAAACTTCATAGCATGCGCTTGTTCTTCTTGAGCTTGTGCACGCATCCAGCCTGCAAAGCCACTTAAATTTTTTGATTCGAAATAAGCGGCCATAGAAAGATACAAGTAAGCTGAATATAATTCTGCATTTATTTGGTCATTTATTGCTGTTTCTAGTTTTTTACTTATCATATTATCCTATCCTTTCCATAATCTGTGTTTGTTACAATATGCTCTAATAATAAAATTATCTGAATCTAAATTAAATACTGCTTCAGGATTTTGCCCTGGCTCTAAAAATGCCTTTTGTGTTTTACTGTTATTAATAATTTCAATCCACTCAATATAATGGCCGTCTTCCATTGGATGTGCCACACTTCCTACTTTTACTTTAACCTGTTTATCCTTGCTTTCAGCTACAGGAACATGTTTTTCCTTTGCTGCATCTACTGTATTTGCATTATATAACTTCATCGGCTCATTGCAGCAGGAAATTTCACCTTTCCCTGCATGAAGTATTTCTATTATATTGCCGCACTTTTCACATTTATAAATCCCTAATTTTTTTGTCATCGTTTTTCCCTTAAACCTTTCTATGGCAGAACCACCAGTCAAAACATTCATACTTTTTAGTAATCTCCTTAGCAGATTTTTGATCCTTTGGGGGCGGCACTATTACTTCTTCTCCAACCAGCTCATTATTTGGCCAATTTGCTGGCATAGCTACTCCATTCTTATCAGCAACCTGGAATCCCTTAACCATCCTTAGTATCTCATCCATGTTTCTCCCAAGCTCTTGTGGATAATAGAGTATAGCCCTTATTACTGAATTTGGGTCAACAATAAAAACAGCCCTTACAGTATTTGTTCCCTTATTTGGATGGATTAAGCCTAAAATTTTTGCAACTCTTCCTGTATCGTCAGCAATTACTGGAAATTTAATCTCTACATCAAGGTTTTCTCCAATCCATTCTATCCATTTTATGTGGGAAAAAACCTGGTCGATGCTTAATCCAATAAGCTCGCAATTTTGTTTTTTAAAATCATCATACCTTTTTTGGAATGCTACAAATTCTGTTGTGCAAACAGGGGTAAAATCTGCAGGGTGGCTGAACAAAATAAACCATTTACCTGAATAGTCAAGCGGCAGGTTAATTTGTCCATGTGTAGTTGCAACATCAATTTCTGGAAATTTTTCACCTATTAATGGCATTTTTTCTTCCATTATTTTCCTCCTAACTTTTTTTTACAATCAGGACATAGGCCATAAAGAACCAAACTATATCCTGTAATTTCATAACCGCAATCCACAGTTATGTTTTTCTTTATTAAACCTACCAAATTTTCAGGTAAGTCGTCTATTCTCCCACAATTAGTGCATTTTATGTGAAAGTGTTTTGTGGAATTACCGTCATACCTTTTCTTTTTGCCGCCATTCCTTATAACCTGGACCTCTTCCTGTTTGGTGAGAATTTCTAGGTTGCGGTAAACTGTACCCATGCTGATATCAGGCAGCTTCTTTCTAACAGAATGATAAACTTCATCTGCTGTTGGATGCTTTCTTGTTTTCTTTAACTCCTCTAAAATAATCCTTCTTTGTGGAGTCATTCTAAAATTATTCATAATCATTATCAATTAGTATTAGTTACTATTACTAATAGTATATATAGATAATTATAAAAGTCAATGATTTTATTATATGTTTAATTATTTTTAAATTACAAATAAGAAAAAATTATGCTAAGTTTATAAAAGTAAGGAGGAAAAAAATGAAAAGATTTATATTTTTTATTTTCCTAATTATTATTGTTTTATCTTTTACAGCCTGTACAGGCAAGACGCAAGAAACAGTAAAAGAAGTAAGAAAGGAGCCTTTTTCAGCAGAAGGTATTGAGATAAATGGGATAATCGAAAAAGATGAATATCCGTTTATGCTGGAGGACAGCTCAACAGGCATTAACCTTTACTGGTTTAATGATGATTCAAACCTTTATATTGGCATTGAAACTGAATCGCAAGGATGGGTTTCAATAGGAATTGACCCTGAAAATGCAATGAAAGGTGCAAATTTTATTTTAATGGCAAATGAAAATGGGAAAATGAAAGTCAGGGACGATTATGGGACTAGTAATTTTGGCCATTCGCCTGATATTGAATTGGGGGGAACTGAGGATATTTTAGAATATGCCGACAAGAGCTCTGGAGCCAATTATAGTTATGAACTGATAATTCCAATGGATTCTGGGGATAAATATGATAAAAGATTAATCCCGGAAACAGAATACACATTACTTTTAGCAGTTTCAAATGATGCTGATTTTAGCAGGAAACATCTTTCAAGGAGCAAAACAGCAATTACTTTAAATTAAGCCAAAATAATAAAGTAGTGCAACTAAGGCGTGTGATGTAGCTAAAATTAAAGTTATAATGCCTAAAATCCTATGCATTTTGTAATAAGGCCTTTTCCTTTTTATCCTGAAAAGGATGAGGCCCATCAAACTCAAGACTAATAAGCTGTAAGTTATTATACCTAGAATTAATATCACTCTTGAAATCATTTAATCACCTCATTCATATCTTTTATCAGGCCTATCCCTGCCTGCATAATCTGACCAGCCCCTGCTTTCCCAATATCCCTTATAATCATAATCTACAAGCTCTATCTGGTTAATCCATTTAGCCCATTTCATTCCATACTTAGAGGGAATTACCATTCTAACAGGAAATCCATGCACGGGAGCTAATTCCCTTCCATTCATTTTATAAGCTAAAATCACTCCTTCTTCTTGGGCTTCTTCTATGGTTATACTGGTAGAATACCCATCCATGCAATAAAATACAACCTCAACTGCAGAATCCCTGTAATCAATAAATTCTAATATATATGAGAAAGGTATGCCAGTCCAAACTGCATTTCCTATAAGAGGGCCTCCGACAGGATTGGAAATTGTCTCCAATGTCGCATATACAGATTCTTGTGGCATATTTTTAATATCGATGTAACTAAAGGTTGAAGGGTTATCTACAAGCCCCCCTATTTTTAATTTCCAATCATCTATGTCTATTCCGGGAGGACCGCTTATTGATAATTTAAACATGCTCTGCTCTGATGCAAATTCTATGCCTTCCATAGTTGCCCTATCTTCAGGGGGAACCAAATCTTTAAACTCTGAAATAAAATTAAATAGGACAGGATTTTTTACCCATTTATTAGTGGGCCCATTATTTTGGACAATCTTTATGATTCCATCTTCGGAAGGATTCAAATACTGGCCATCTTTTTTCCAAACAAGGTAACATTCATCTTTTATTTCTTCTAATTTAAAATCTGCAGCATATAGATCGGTGGCATAAACAGTTACATCTTCTGCTTCATTTTGAATGTTTAAATCCTCAAAAATTAAATTAATATCTATGCCAGTATACTCAATATCTACTTCTTCGCCATCAGATCTTATGCCGTGTATACTCTTTTCCTGAGTATAATCCCCATATTTTTCTATAATTTCCCTAAAGGTTATTTCATAATCTTCTTCTATAAGCCCATTAAATAATATCTTGTATTCAGGTATTCTTTCTGCAAATTCTAAATCACTATCAATCTCATCAATATTAATTTCTGAAGGTATAAACGTTTCGCTTCCTGTGCTCTGGCTTATTTCATTTTTAGCAATATAATATGAAAAAAAGCCAATTAAAATTACCATAAAAGCAATAATTAATGTGATGTAAAGTTTCTTTTTATCCATGATAATTACCTAAAGGCAAAATAAGAAAACCCAAGAGTAAATATAATGCCAATTATAATTAATAAAATATCTATATATAAACCCTTTACTTTTTTTCTGGCCAAAGCGGCCCTAATACCCATAACCGAATGGAATGTAAATAAAACCAAAAAAGCTATATTTATATATATTTGGTGAAGGCTATTAGCGATCCCCCGTGTTATAAATGTAAAGTACCCTACTTGTCTGTAGCCTGTAATTAATAGAAAAATAAAAAGGGGTATAAGCAAGTATGCTATTATCCTATTTAATTTTCTTAAAAACTTATATATCTTTACCATAACCTGGAAAGAAATATTTTTTTATTCCTTCTCCACTCAATTGACTTCTTATTACTTTTACCAGGCCTATTGCCCAGATATAGGGTAGGTTTTTTTATCTATATTTTTAGCGGTTTTCCTAACCAAATTTATATTTATCCTTTCAGGTGAAACAATATATATAATTTTAAATTCAGAAACCTCTTCTGCAATTGAGTCCAGCTCAGACTTACCCGGGGAAAGGCCGGAAGAGACCGGTTTGCGTGAACTCGAGGAGGAGACCTCTCTTGTTGCCGGGGCGTTACAACTG
>JAGYOJ010000058.1 GCA_018399435.1 Actinomycetota bacterium
CTGCAAGAAATACAAAAAATATAATTAAAGCATAAATATAAAGCATTGGATTTTTGGCCTCATAACCGCTTACTGCTAAGCCCAGTATAAACATTAGTGGCACCCCAAGCGGCAATGCTACAGCGCTGCCAATAACCAGATTCTCTGCTGCATTTGACCTTGAGTTTGGGTCAACCTCCCTTAAAAGTGCAATCCCTGTAGTTATGGTCCCGGTCCACATCCCAAAGAGTGAAACTATATGTTCAATAATATAGCTTTTAAATATCCTCTTGGATAAAATATAAGCATAGATAAGAGTAAAAAGTCCGCCCACAGTGGTAATTATTAATATTGGCAGCCAATTAGCCCTAAATGTTACTATTGATATAGCCGATATTGCTGCAACTATCATATAATCAAAAGAGCCAGCAGAAATTCTCTGGAGAATATAGTTGTCTGGATAATTTATATGTAGCCAATTTTTCCTTCTTAAAAAGTTTAGAAAAATCCTTACAATAACCGCAACCATGGTACCTATAACAAAATGGAAACCCCATAAAAGGTCAGAAACGGTAGCGCCATAGCTTCCCATGGGAGCCAGTGCAAGCGAAACCCCTTTTAATATAAAATAAGTTATAAGATATACCAGGCCTATTAACACTAATTGCACTGTCAGGCTATCAATAAATAATTGTCTGGGTATGTTTTCTGTATGCTCTTCTTCAATATCTTTTTTCTTAAATAATTGCATTTTATGCTTGCCAATAAGGCCTAGCTTCTTTTTCCGCCTTACTAAGAAATTAAGCAATGGTATGCCAAAAATTATTGCCCATAAAAACCCTATAGTAGCAATAGAGATTCCAATATTTCCCCCATTGGCAAATCCTAGCCCTTCCCAGCTTCTGCCAATAGCAAAAGCCTGCCCAGGCCCCTGGGCAAAACCTAAAGGAAGAAGCAAACCAAAAGGAGGAAAGAGGTTTGGAAAAATAGTGTAAGCCAGAATAAGGGAAATAGAAAAACCAAGTATTCCCTGAGCTAGATAAGCAGTAATAATTGCAAAACCTGTATTTACATTGTCCATCCTTCCGCCCTGGACCTTGGGCCTTTCCTTTAATGCCAGTGATATAAACCCTACAGCCATGAGGTGGTAAATTAGTGTTCCCAGCCTGTCAGGATCCAGTTCTATCCAGCCTAAAACTTCACGGCCTAATATAAGGCCAATAAAACCGCCTATAATAGCAGTTGGTATGAGATATTTTTTAAAAAAATTAAACCTACTTTTAAGTACTATTGCAATGATGAGAAAAAATGACAAAAAAAGAAAATCAGTGATGGTGGCCCATAAATCTTCCATGTTTTTCCTTACTTATTAATTTGTTAATTTCCCATTTTTTTTAGTAGACGGTATTATAAAAATATTTGTTTCAGTATTTGCAAATTATCTACTAAAAAATTTTTTTTAATTCTGCTATAATCTTAAACCAATTTTAAAACATAAAAAAGGTAATATTATGATAGATACCATATATTTTAAAATTTTCTACATTATAGCAAGCTATCTATTAGGCTCAGTTCTTTTTGCTTATATAATGGCGAAAATATTGGGAAAAGGCAAACAAAATCTTTCAGAAATTGACAGGCCAGGAACAGCCGGGGCAGGCAGGCAATTTGGTTACAAGGCTAGTATACCTACCTTTATATTCGATGTTGGAAAAGGAGTACTGGTTCCACTAATTGCCATAAAAGTGCTACACCTTGATATTTATACTGTGGTCATTGCTACCCTTGCAGTGCTTGTAGGGCATAATTGGCCTATATTCTTTAAATTTAATGGCGGAGGAGGCATTGCTACCACAATAGGCATAGCTGCTTATCTAATAACGTATGGATTCTTGATAGTATTTGGAATATCCCTTTTGGTAGGGGGGATCTATAAATTTGCCATGCATAAAAAGAAGCATGATGTAAACCCTAATGTTATTGGCGGCGCTCTAGGAACATTCCTTCTCCCAATTTTTTGCATTATATTTAATGAGCCCATAGAGATAACTATCTTATTTATCTGCATATTTTTAATAATTTTTGGCAAGGGTTTAATCCTGCACTTCAGGTATAGATACAACCCTACGGCAAATTAAAGTTTTACCCTTACCAGTATTAATATTAAAGAAGGAGTTAGCAAAAACAATTTTCTAGTGGTTTTTTATAAATTCTGCAGAAATATTTGATCTTTTATTAAAATATAGTTACCCAATAATATTTTTATTAGTTTTAGTTGAGGGACCTATAGTCACTATAACTGCAGGCTTTTTTGCAGCTGCTGGTTATTTTAACCCTTTTTTATTATATCCCATTATCGTTTTTTCAGATTTATTTGCTGATATAATGTGGTATTATATGGGCTATTTTGGCAAGGAAAAAGTCTTAAACAGATGGGGGCGTTTTTTTGGATTAACCCGGGAAAGGCTAAAAAAATTTTAAAATTTAAAACATAAGTTTAAAGACCACCAGGGAAAAATCCTATTTACAGCCAAAATCACCCATGCTATTGGTTTCCCCCTGCTTATAGCATCTGGGATTTTAAAAATTAATATAAAAAAGTTTACATGGTTTAATTTTTTAGCAACCCTACCCAAAAGCCTGATTTTTTTATTGCTTGGCTTTTATTTTGACGAGGCAAGAGAAGCAATCAGCAGATACCTTGGATACAGCACTATAATTGGGATAGTTATATTTATCTTGGCATTAACAATTTATTTTTTAATCCAAAAATATTCAAAAAAATGGTTTAATAAATTAGGCCAGTAGCCTATTTTGAGATAAATAAATTATTGGAAGAAAATTTGCCATCTGTTGTAATATTTACCCCAAGCCTGCTTAAACCGGCCTCATCGCCAGGTGTCGGCATATGGGTCATGTGCATCTCGCAGCCTTTTAACTCTAGTATTTTTTCCATGGCAAGGCCTGCAGTTGGACTTGTAGTTGCGCTTATAGATAGTGCAATTAATGTCTCTTCTAAATCCAAACTTTCTGATTCTGCATTAAAAATACCTTTTTTTAACTTGCCAATCTGGCTTATCACCTGGGGTGATAGCAAATGTATTTCATCGGGTATATTAGCCAATATTTTAGCTGCATTTAAAACCAGGCTTGAAGCTGCATGCAGAAGTGTTGAATTCTTTCCAGTTACAATCCTGCCATCCTCAAGCTCTATAGCTGCCCCGCAAAAAATGCCCTTGTTGCCCTTACCCTTAGTTTCTGCTTCTTTCGCGCTATCTCTTGCAACCTCCACTACTTTCCTATCTGTAACTTTAACCTCAAGCTCTTCCATTAACCTCAATACCCTATCCACTGTTTCTTTTTTCTCAATGCCAATTAAATATTCAGAATTATACCTAAAATATCTCCGTATGAGCTCCTGTTTGGCGGCCTCCCTACAAACCTTATCATCCACTATTCCAGAATACGCACAATTTACACCCATGTCTGTGGGAGAATTATATAAAGGCATGCCTGTTTCGCTCTTTTTGGTAATCCTGCTAATAATACGCCTTAAAATGGGGAAACAATCTACGTCCCTATTATAATTTATAGCTACCTTTTTATATTTATTTAAATGGAAGGGATCTACCAAATTAAAATCCTTTATATCTGCAGTAGCAGCCTCGTAAGCAATATTTACAGGATGCTTTAAGGGCAGATTCCAAATTGGAAATGTTTCAAATTTTGCATAACCTGAATCAATTCCTGCATTGTGGTCATGATAAAGCTGTGAAAGGCAGGTAGACAGTTTTCCGCTGTTTGGTCCAGGTGCTGTTATGACTACAATTGGCTTATCTGAATCAATATAATCATTTTTTCCAAAGCCTTCACTGCTGCATATCTTCTCAATATCTGAAGGATAGCCTTCTATGGGATAATGAAGGTATACTTTTACTCCCCTATGCTCAAGCTTGTTTTTAAAAATAATAGTAGAATGCTGTGAAGCAAATCTGGTTATGACAACTCCCAATATATTTAGGCCCCATTTTCTAAGGTCATCAATCAGCTTAAAGGTGGCAATATCATATGTAATTCCAAAATCGCCCCTTACCCTTCCCTTTTCAATGTCTCCAGAATAAATACAGAGGATAATATCAATTTTATCTTTTAATGATTGCAGTAAGCGTATTTTTGTATTTGCCTTATATCCTGGAAGGACCCGTGCCGCATGGTAGTCAAAACATAACTTTCCGCCAAATTCCAGATAAAGCTTGTTGCCAAACTTTTCCACCCTGCTAAGTATTGCTTCTTTCTGGTTTTTAATATATTTTTTATTATCAAAACCTATTTTTTTCATTTTTTAACCATAAAAATATGCATAAATAATGAATAATTCATAAGAATACAGGAATATGTTAATAAATTATATCATGGATGCATATTTGATGCATAAAATAAAAGAAAGAATTTAGAGCTTTTTTTTAAGTTTAGCTTATCTTTTTTATCTATAGTAATTATACTTATTTACAAACAATAATCTTAATTGATTATGGATATAAAAAATATTGATATTGTAAACCAGTATTCCAGGCTTCCCCGTGAAATTTACCTGCTAACCATAGCCAGAATAGTGACTTACTGCGCACACTTTGTCTTTCCTTTCCTTTCACTTTATCTAGTAACAACCTTAAGTTACGGAGAAGATATTGCAGGCTATTTTATAACTGCATTATCTATAGCAAGTGGACCAGGCCTTCTTTTAGGCGGAAAACTAGCAGATAAAATTGGCAGAAAAAAGGTAATAATTTATTTTGGCTTAGCTGCTTTAGTTTTTCTTCTAACATGCACTATCCTGGGGGCTTCACCTTTGGTTCCGTATCTTTTAATTCTTGCTTACTGTTTTATCGGCGGCCAGAACCCTGCAATAAATGCCATGTTAATAGATTTAACAACTAAAGAAACTAGAAAGATTTCTTTTTCCCTTTTGCTTTTAGGGCAAAATATAGGTCTGGCATTAGGCCCCCTTATTGTAGGATATTTATTTAATAACTTTATAAGGTTTATCTTTTTAATAAATGCCATTTTTATGGCTGCTGTTTTAATTTTATTTAAATTTTTTATAAAAGAATCATTGCCCGGCAAAAAAATAATAAACAATAGGAAAATAAGTATTGGCGAAAAGGCTGAAGACGGAAACGTAATGGCCATTCTTTTAAGAAAATATTATCTATTAATTTTTTCATTGCCCTTAATTGTCTTTAACTTTATTTTTGCACAATCAAATTTTTCTCTTCCCCTATATTTAGATAGCATTTTTGGCCAGGCAGGCACCACTTTTTATGGAACCTTGATGACCATTAACCTAATACTTGTTATAATATTTACCTTGTTTTTAATACCTTTTATTAAAAAAATTGATCCTATTATTAATGTGTGCATTTCAGGGATACTTTTTGCTATAGGTTTTGGAATGATTTCTTTATCTAATACCTTTTCTATTTTTATAATATCTACAATTATATGGACACTGGGCCAGATTATTAATTTTGTGTTTTCTTATGTCTACATAGCTAGCAACTGTCCAATAACCCACAGGGGTAGGTTTAGCGCAATAATTCCCTTTATAAACCGGTGAAGGCTTTGCTTTGGCCCTAATGCTTGCCGGCCTTTTTATTAAATACAATGGGATTAAAAATGTATGGCCACTTACTTTTTACCTTGGAATAGGTTCAACATTTTTAATGTTAGTGCTATATTTATTTGAAAAAAAGAAAATGATAAAAGAGTTAGCTTAGGCATATTATTTTTTAAATACTTTGGAAATATGTTTAAATTTTATACTGTTATTTTATCCATTTTTTTATCTGCTTCTTCAAGATATATTTCTTCAAATTTATCTAAAGTTCTTTTAAAATCATGCTTTTTTATAAGCTCCAAACTATTTACCGACATCTTTTTTTGTAATTTCTTATCCACCAATATTCTTAATATCTTTTCTGAAGCGTCTTTTTTATCGCTATGTTTAAATAAAAATCCATTAGTGCCGTGAAGCACCAGTTCTGGAACTGCCATTGCCCTTGAAGCAACAATTGGAAGCCCGCTTGCCATTGCTTCCATGATTGAGAGCCCCTGTAGCTCGACCTCGCTACCGGATAAATAAATATCGCTAATTTTATAAAACCCAATTAGCTCTTTTTCGCTTAATTGTCCTGTAAAAACTACATTATCTGATATGCCTAATTTATCAGCCAAAAATTTTAAATTATTCTTTTCTCCTCCTTCTCCGATTACCAAAAACTGGAAATCATTTAAATTTTTTATTTCATTCAAAGCTTCCAGTAGCAGGTCGACCCTTTTTTCTTTTTCTAGCCTGCTAACTGTAGTTAAAATTGGGCAATCTTTCCTAATATTAGATGCAGCATAGATATCATCTGTATTTATATTTCCATTAAAATTTTTTAAATTAATCCCATTTGATATAACTTTAATAGGCTTCTTTATTCCAACCTGTTCAATAATTTTTGCCGCAGTATTGGAAGGAACCGTGATGATATCTATGTCATTAAAAACCTTTAAGAAAGAATCCCAAAACTTCTTTTCTATAACCTTTTAAATCATGCTTTCCTTGCTTATATTTGAATGTGGCAATATATTATCTGGGTGAAAATGGTTAGTCCCGATAACTTTAATTTTTCTTTTCTTGGCCTCTATATTAGCAGCAGAAGACACAAAAAAGTGGTCAGCAATATGCAATATGTCCGGCTTAAAATCACTAAAAACCTTCCCCATTGACGACCTTGCAAATGGTGAAAAATGATAATTTTTCCTTGCAAATACAGGAATGGAACTTAACCTGTAAACTGTTACCCCATTCTCAATAGACTTTTGCATCTCCAAACTATCTCCTGAACAAATAACGCCCACATTATAACCTCTGCTTGCCAGGCCTTCTGCTATTCTTTTAGTGGCAATTCCAGAGCCATTAAGCTCTGGCGGATAAACCTCAATTGTTAAAAGTATTCTTAAATTATTTTGCATTTACTTATAACCTCTATATTGTATTTTATACAAGCAGAATTTTATCAATTTCATACTAAGCTTCAAGCAATTAATATAAGCTAAAATGTTAAAAATAACCTGCTATCTTATATTTTTATTTTATAATAAATATTTGATACTCTAAAACAGGTGAAAATTTAAAATTTTAGAACTAGCTTTGAAAAATTTAGAAATAAGTTAAATAAAAACGTATTTTAAATCTAGAAGTAATAATTGGCAATGCTAAATACTATACATAGATGTTTTAAATTTAAGTAAATTTTTATAAAAATTTACTTCTCAAATATATAAGATTTAAATCTCATATATTCTTTATAATAGTTATCAACATAAATTGAAATAAAATCAGGATTTTCAATCAATGGTATTATATCAGCCTTAAAATTGCTTTTATATATTAAATTAAGCTTCCTTACTTTTGTATCAAGCCTTTCTTCTAATATTTTCATTTCAATCTGTTCCCCTAACATTTCAGAAAGCCTATCCAAATTCGGTTTAATATATTTTTTTATAAACCATAGAAGGTCAAAATAATCTCTTCCTTTTATTGTTTTAATATCATTAACACCTGATAATTGATTTCTCTTTAAAACAGCATGAATCTTCCCAGACATCAAACTAGCTAAGTCATAATGTTTTGCAACAAAATTTAATCCATAAATTGATTTGGAAGTTGTCTCTAGATTAAAGAATTTAGAAGAGTTTTTTGATAAGTCTAATTTAACGTATAATAAATTGCTTTCATTAGCTTTAGCTAAACCTAATTTCTGAAGCACGGGAAATTTCAAAAGAATTTGTTGCCCTCTTTGTTTTAATGATATTTTTATTTTTTTATATTGTAATCTTTTCTTGAAATATAATTCAATATCATCTATCAAATTATTTGAATTAAAAATTTTCTGGTAATCAAAATCCAAATCTTCAGACAATCTAGGCAAATTAAAAAAAAATCGAAGGCATGTGTCGCCGGTAAAAATCAGCTCTTTATTATATTTTTTAGTAGTATAAATATATGAAAGGCAATATGTCTGTAAATATTCTTTTAAAGCGTTTCTTATATAATTATCAGAGACCCCTTTTGATCTTTCATCATTTACTATTTTTTGTAATTCTTTATCAATCATTTTTTATATTTTAGTTATGATATTAGCGAGTTCTTTATACTTTTTTATTCCAGATGAATTGCAATATGAGTAAAATTCATTGA
>JAGYOJ010000059.1 GCA_018399435.1 Actinomycetota bacterium
AATACAAGCCTCACCAAATAATTTCCCTTATAATGTCTGGCAATATGGATAAAATTCTAAATTCAAATACTATATGGCTTTGTATTGAATGTGATATTTGTTCAAGCAGATGTCCTGAAGATATAAGCATGTCTGCAATAATGAACCATTTAAGAGTTTCAAGCTGGAAACAGAAAACCAAAAAAGATAAAAATATTTCTATATTCTATAAGATATTTATGAAAATGCTCCAATTCTTTGGCAGAAGTTATGAGCCCGGCCTTATATTTGGCCTAAATATTGGAACCGGAAGGTTCTTTAATGATGCTGATATTGCAGTAGATATTTTAAAAAAACGTAAAATTAAAATTCTACCAGAAATTATAAAAGGTAGAAAAAAACTTGGCAAAATAATAAAAAGGTACCAGTAAATTTATATGCCTAAAAATAAAGATAATTTAAATATAGCTTATTACCCTGGCTGTTCGCTTAATTCCACCTCAATAGATTATAATGTTTCTATAAAAAAGCTATTAGAAGTCCTGGGCATTGAATTTAAGGAAATTGAAGATTGGAACTGCTGCGGCACCACTCCTGTGCACCATACTATTGAAGAATTATCCATTACCCTTTCCGGCCGGAACCTTATGCTGGCTAAAAATATGGGTTATGATGAAATTTTGTGCCCATGCGTGTCCTGCTATAATAAGCTCAGATATGCTGCAAAAATTTTAAACTCTGATAGCGAGGAGCTTAATGAATTAGAGAATAAAAGAAGGATGCAGTTAATTTCTGATTTAGAAGAAATGGGTTTTAAAGTAGAAGGAAACTATAATTTTAAAATTTATTCAATTATTAATTTTTTAATTGACAACATAGACCTTATAGAGGAAAAGTATAAACAAGCTAAACAAAGCAAAGATTACAGGAGACCTGATTTTCTTACAAGGATTGAGCCTGCCTGTTATTATGGCTGCGCGCTTTTGCGTCCCAGGGAAGCGATAAAATTTGATGATGTTGAAAACCCCACTTCCATGGAGAAATTATTAAAAACAGTGGGTATAGAAAGCAAAAATTTTCAGTTTAAAACTGAATGTTGTGGGGCTATACTTTCCCTTACAAATAAGGATGCTGTTCTAAAATTGAGTAAAAAAATTATTGATATGGCAATTGATTGTGGAGCAAATGCCATTGTAGTATTTTGCCAACTATGCCAGCAAAATCTTGATTTAAGGCAATCCCAGATAAATAATTTTTACAAAACTAATTACCGGATGCCAGTTATTTATATAACCCAGGTTTTAGGGATTGCGCTTGGTTTGTCAGAAAAAGAAGTTATGCTTGGCAGGCTTTTTGTAAAACCATTTAGTTAATTAGATAAAGGAGCTTTTAGTTTGAGAATAGGAGTATTTATTTGCTATTGCGGTTCCAATATAGCTGCCAATGTAGATGTTGAGAAAGTTGCAGAAGAGGCAAAAAAATTCCCAGGGGTCGTTTTTACACAAACTAATTTGTATACATGCTCTGAACCAGGTCAACTTCAAATAGTAAAAGCGGTAAAAGAGAATAATCTTAATAGGGTAGTAGTTGCTTCTTGCTCCCCACAGGTTCACAGTAGGACATTTATGAGGACAGTTGAGTCTGCTGGGTTGAATCCATACCTTTTTAACATGGCAAATTTAAGGGAGCAGGATTCATGGATCCATGAGGACAGGGAAAAAGCCACCAGCAAGGCTATAGATCTTGTTAGGATGTCTGTCAGTAAGGTATACCGCCATACTGAGCTTTATCCTAAATATTTTGACATAAAAAAGAAAGTTTTGGTAATCGGCGGAGGAATTACGGGCATACAAACTGCGCTTGATATTGCTGATGGTGGAAGGAAAGTTATACTTGTAGAAAAAGAGGCCTCAATTGGAGGCAAAATGGCACAGCTGGATAAAACATTTCCAACTATTGATTGTTCTGCATGTATACTTTCACCAAAAATGGTGGATGTTGGAACCCATGAAAATATTGAACTTCTAACTAATTCAGAAGTAGTTAAATTGGAGGGCTCAGTTGGTAATTTTGAAGCAACAATCAAAAAAAAGCCTAGGTATATTGATATTTCTAAATGCACGTCTTGTAGAGACTGCGAAGAGGTATGCCCTGTAACTATTGATAATAATTATGAAGCTGGGACTGCCAAAAGAAAAGCTATCTCTAAGATGTTTGCACAGGCAGTGCCTTCAGCCTATAACATATTTAAGAGGGGGAAAGCCCCTTGCAGCAGCAGTTGTCCGGCAGATGTTTCTACTCAAGGCTATATTGCATTAATAAGGGAAGCAAAATATGTAGAAGCGCTAAAACTTCATAGGGAGGACAATCCATTTCCTTCAATATGCGGCAGGGTGTGCACTCATCCTTGTGAGACAGAGTGTACCAGAAAACTTGTTGATGAGCCTTTGGCAATTATGGCCCTTAAAAGATTTATTGCAGATTATGAACTTAAGCTGGGTAAGATACCTTTACCCCATATGGAAGAAAAAAAGCCCGGAAAAGTAGCGATTGTAGGTTCAGGCCCTGCTGGCCTTACTGCAGCATATTATTTAGCTAAAGAAGGATATGAGGTAAATATATTTGAAGCAATGCCTGAAATAGGAGGCATGTTAAGGTCAGAAATTCCTGATTACAGGCTGCCCCAGGAAATATTAGATAAGGAAATAGATGTTATCAAGAGGATGGGCGTGAATATAAAAACAAATAGCAAGATAAAAAATACTGAAAAACTTTGGGAATTGCGCGAAAAACATGATGCTGTCTTTCTTGCTACTGGAGCCCATAGGGATATGGATTTAAATATAGGAGAAAAAAATATAGAAGGAGTTCTTCCAGGCGTTAAGTTTCTAAAAGACATATCATTTAAAAAGGCTAAAAAAATGAAAGGCAAGGTAGGAGTTATAGGTGGAGGTAATGTAGCTATTGATTCTGCAAGATCAGCCTTAAGGCTTGGCGCAGAAGAGGTAACTATATTTTACAGGAGAAGCCAAAAAGAGATGCCTGCCATAGAAGAAGAATATGAAGATGCTGTTGAGGAAGGAATTAAATTTGATTTTTTAACAAGCCCAGTTCGAGTATTAGAAGAAGATGGTAAATTAAAGGGTGCAGTATTTATTAGAAATAAATTAGGGGAACCGGACAGCAGCGGAAGGCGGAAATTTATACCTATTGAAGATAGCGAATTCAGTTGTGAGCTTGATTGGTTAATATTGGCGATAGGCCAGAGGCCAGATACTGATTATTTAGTTACGGGAGATAATAAGTTAAAAATTACCAAGTGGAATTCTATTGAGATGGAAAATGAAGATATCTTACTTGCAGATAGCATGGGGATATTTGCTGGTGGGGACATGGTTACCGGGCCTGCAACTGTTACGGAAGCTATAGGGCATGGAAAAATTGCAGCAAAGGCAATAGATAAATATATAGCTGGCCAGGATTTAGAAAAAATTGCTAAAGATATGGCTTTTGAAAAAGATTCAGTTAATAAATTAAAAACCGAAGAGGTATTTAGCAAAAAAGAATTAGATTCTTTTAAAAGAAAAGCAAGAATAAAGATTGAAAAAATAGATCCCCAAAGAAGAAGAAAAAATTTTGAGGAAACGGTAAAAACAATAACAGAGGAAGAAGCAAAAAGGGAAGCCGAAAGGTGCCTTAACTGTGGAATTTGCTCGGAATGCAAACAATGCAGTACTGCCTGCCAGGCAGATGCAATAGACTATAACCAGAGAGAAGAAATGCTGGTTAAGGAAGTAGGGGCAGTAGCAGTAACTGTAGGCGCAGAGGTCCTAGATTCTGATGTATTTGGAGAATATGGTGGTGGAGAGCTTGAAGATGTTATAACTAGCTTGCAGTACGAGAGGCTTATGTGCGCTTCAGGCCCTACCAATGGGCATATCCTAAGGCCATCAGATAAAAAAGAGCCGAAAAAAATTGTGTTTTTGTCCTGTGTTGGCTCAAGAGACAGATCAAGGGGCAATGAATATTGTTCAGGAATTTGTTGCATGTATATTGCTAAGCAATCTATACTTACAAAGGAACATATCCCTGATTCAAAATCTCATGTATTTTATACAGACATTAGGTCTCCCGGAAAAGATTATGATGAGTTTATAGACCGGGCAAAAAAATATGGGACCCAGTATATTAGGGGCAGAGTTTCAAAAATTTATAGAAGGGAAAAAGACGGAAAACTTATAGTTAATGGTATTGATACTATCCTTAATGAGCCAGTAGAGATAGAAGCAGACCTGGTAGTCTTAGCTACAGCTATTGTTTCTAATAAAAATGCAGGAGAGCTTGCAAAAATCCTTAATATAAATACTGGGCCATTTGGGTTCTTTAAAGAAAGCCATCCAAAACTAAGGCCTGTGGAAACAAATACTGATGGAGTATATATTGCGGGCACTTGCCAGTCACCTAAAGACATTCCTGCAAGCGTTGCTCAGGGCAGTGCTGTAGCCAGCAAGATTTTAGCTTTGATGTCAAAAGATAAACTGGCATCGGATCCCATGGTAGCAAAGGTTGACAAGATAAGATGCATAGGATGTAATAAATGCCTTACAGTTTGCCCTTTTAATGCTATTGAGGAATCAGAATTTAGGGGTGGAAAGGTAGTAAATGTTATTGAGGCAGTTTGCAAAGGATGCGGTTTATGTGAGGCAACTTGCCCTATTGATGCTATAAAACTTAGCGGTTTTTCTGATGAGATGATATTAGAAGAAATTAAAGCATTTCCCAAATAAATATGGAAAAAGAAAATAAAGTTAAAGAGATGGAAAAAGAAGAAGATGTAAAAATAATAGCTTTTTTATGTAATTGGTGCTCTTATGCAGGCGCAGATGCAGCTGGCACTGCAAGGCTAAGGCAGCCAGAAAATATTAGAATTATAAGGGTTCCATGCAGCGGAAGAATAAATCCGCTTTTTATCTTAAAGGCATTTAGTTCTGGAGCAGATGGCGTTTTAGTTTCAGGATGCCATCCCAATGATTGCCATTATACTGATGGTAATTTTTATGCAAGAAGAAGGCTGGAAGCATTAAAAGAGTATCTGCCTTTTATAGGAATTGATAAGAGAAGGTTTTCATACCAGTGGGTGTCAGCTTCTGAAGGCCAGAAATGGCAAAGTGTTGTAGTTAATTTTGTAAAAAGAATAAAAAGTATAGGAAAGAATGAACCAAAATAGAAATATAAATGAGAAATTAATTTCTAAAGTATCTGAAATATTTGGCCAGGTTTCCTTAGTTGTGGGCTATTGCAGGGGGAACAGCCCCTTAAAAGTTAGCCCCTGCTTAATTGATGAAAAAAAAGATATTTCTAATTTAATTTTTAATAAATTATGCATTAATAATCTTGCGACTTATGCTTATAAATTATCCAAGAAAGTGGAAGGAAATATAGGCATGGTTTTAAAGCCATGCGATTCCAAGGCTATTATACAGTTATGTGCTGAAGGCCTTATAGAAAGAGAAAAATTTAGGATGATAACTGTTGGGTGTAGCGGGATAATTGATTACAAGAAGATTTTAAAAGAAATTGGACGCCAGCGCATAATTTCTTTAGATATTGGGAAGGATAATATAGAAGTCGAAACTATTGATGGAAAAAAGTCATTAAGCACCAAAAATTTTTATGCTGAAAAATGCTATTGGTGTGATATTTCGGATAATCCACTTGAGAGTGATGTATTTATAGAAAATGACGATAAACTAGAGGTAGAAAAAAAGGACAAATACGCGGATATAAAAGATCTTGAAAACTTGAGCATTGAAGAAATTTATTCTTATTGGCAAGAAGAGCTTGGCCGCTGCATAAGGTGTTATGCTTGTAGAAATGTATGCCCAATGGAAGTATGCCAGGATCAGTGCATTGTACACCTTGATTATCCAAACTGGGAGTCACAGATGGCAACTGCTGAGGAAAATAAATTTTTCCAAATGATTAGGGTAATGCATTTAGCAGGTAGATGCGTAGAATGCGGTGAATGCGAGAGAGTTTGCCCACAAAATATTAGCATATTTAAACTTATGAAGAAGATGAACCAAGTAATAGATGAGCTTTTTGGTTTTTCAGCTGGAATTGATATTAGCCAAAAAACTCCGCTTTTAACATATAAAACTATTGAGGAAAATATAGAAGAAGAAAAATTAACATAATTATTTATAATATGGAAAATATATATACATTAAAAAAACAAAATTTAATATCATTTATTAAAAGCTTGAATAAAAGCAGCGATGTTTATTTGCCTGCTAGGGATAATAAAAATAATGTTTTTAACTTTTTTTCATTAAAAGAAATAGAAGAAGACTTTTCTTTTAGCAGCCAAAATGACAAAAGGTATAGCATGGAATTAATAGAAAAAACTAGGCTTAGCCCTAAACATATACTATTCCCCCAGTATGAGAAATTATTAGATTTTCATTATGAGAAAAATCCTGAAAATATCGAAGATGTAAAAATAGAATTAGAAGTAACTCCCCCAGAAAGAAAAAGTATTATATTTGGCTTAAAGCCTTGTGATGTGCAGGGCATTAGCAGAATGGATAAGGTATTTAGCGAAGGACAGTTTACGGATCCATATTATATTAAAAGAAGGGCTAACACGGTTTTAATTGCAATAGGCTGTGATACTGTATTTGATGATTGTTTTTGCTCTATGGTTGGAGGAAGCCCATATAATTTTGATAACTCAGATATAGGGCTTATGGAAACAGACGGCTCTTATGTAGTCTTTGTTTATACAGATAAAGGGGAAGCCATAGTTGAAAATAATGAATATTTAGAGACTACCAGCGACAAAGAGAAAGTTAGTTTAAAATCAGAGCTAAAAGAAAAAGATGAAAAATCTTCTAAAAAAATAGAAAGCATGTGGCCTGGCACTAAATATGAAGATATACCAGATATAATGGATAAATCATTTAATTTGAAAATATGGGAAAAGCTTACAGAAAAATGCATTAGCTGTGGAGCATGTACATTTGTCTGCCCTACTTGCTATTGTTTTGATATAAGGGATGAAAAAGATAATAAGCAGGGCCAAAGGTACAGGTGTTGGGATTTTTGCACTAGCTATATTTATACCCTTGAAGCAAGCGGGCACAATCCCCGGGAAAGCATAACCAAAAGGTATAAAAATAAGGTCAATTGCAAATTTAATTATAACTACAAGAGGCATGGAAACCTATATTGTGTAGGATGTGGCAGATGCATAGATGTATGCCCTGTAGATATGGATATTAGGGAGATAGTCGCTGCTATTTTAGAAGAGTCAAAAGTAAAGGATAAATAAAATTTATGGATACAAAAAATAAAAATAATAAAATTAAAGATAAAGATAACCCTTATTTGCCCTCTATTGCAATTGTAAAAGAAGTAATAAGGGAAACGCCAAATATTATATCCCTTAAGATAGAGCTTGAAGACCAAAAGGAGAAAAAGTCTTTTTCATTTAAGCCCGGCCAGGTAGGACAGATTTCTGTATTTGGGTCTGGTGAATCAACATTTGTAATTAATTCTTCCCCTAGCGATACTGATTATTTACAGTTTACGGTAATGAAAGTTGGGGTAAACACTACTGCTATAAGTAATTTAAGTGAAGGAGAAAGGGTGGGGCTAAGGGCACCATTAGGCAATAGTTTCCCCTGCCAGGAATGGGAAGGCAAAAATATCCTTATAATAGGAGGAGGAATTGGCCTTGCCCCATTAAGGCCCTTAATATTTTATATACTTGAAAACAGGGAAAAATATAAAGATTTGACAGTTCTATATGCTGCTAAAACCCCACAGGATTTATGCTATAAATATGACCTTAAAGATTGGGAAAAGTTAGGTGATATAAATTTAGTACAGACTATAGACAATCCCTGTCCTGAATGGGATAAAGAGGTTGGCCTCTGCCCTAATGTTTTAGAAAAGATGAATCCTTCACCGGGGGATACAGCAGCCATAACTTGCGGCCCGCCTATAATGATAAAATATACCCTTGAAGTATTAAAGAAACTTAAATTTGAAAGAAATATGGTTTATACTACTCTTGAAAGGCGCATGAAGTGCGGTGTGGGAAAATGTGGCAGGTGCAATGTTGGAGAAAAATTTGTATGCATGGATGGCCCCGTTTTCTCTCTTGAGGAGCTTGAAAGTATCCCCGAGCCTTTTATTTAAACTGCAGTTTCCATCATTTTCTCATAATTTAATTTAT
>JAGYOJ010000006.1 GCA_018399435.1 Actinomycetota bacterium
TTGCTGCAGGTACTTCTGCTGCAGTTAAAATAAGGAGAAAAAGCGAACAAGCTGAAATTACAATATATGAAAAAGACCAATATATATCTTATGGTACATGCGGGCTGCCTTATTTTGTTTCTGGGAAAATAAAGAATTTAAATGAACTTATTATAAACACGGCAAAAGATTTTAAAAGAACATTTAATATTGAAGTCCAAAATAGGTGTGAAGTTAGAAAAATTGATATTGGAAATAAAGTATTAGAAATTAAAAATCTAAGAAATGGAAAAATTTTTAAAGACCAATACGATAAGTTAATAATTACAATTGGCTCAATTCCGATCAGGCTAAGATGCGAAGGACATGATGCTGAAAACATTTTTGCTTTAAAAACACTAAAAGATGCCCTAAGATTAAAAAATTTTATTAAAAAAAATAAAGAGGGCGATGCCATTATAATTGGAGGGGGATTTATAGGCCTTGAACTTATAGAAGCATTTAAAAAAGAAAATATTTCTACTACTATTATTGAAAAGACAAACCAATTATTGCCCATGTTTGATAAACAGATAATTGGATTTCTTGAAAATTATCTGAAAGATAGCGGGGTAACTATTCTGAAAAATGAAGAAGTTACAGAATTAAATGTAAAAGATGGTTTAATTGATTCAGTAAAAACAAAAAAAGGTAAAAATATAAAATCCAATTTGGTGTTTTTTGGTATTGGCACAAAGCCCAAAACAAAGTTAGCAAATGATTGTGGAATAAAAATTGGAGAAAATGGAGCAATAGCAGTAGATGAATACATGAGAACAAATATTAAGGATGTTTTTGCTGCTGGCGATTGTTGTGAATGCCTAAATAGCATAACAGGGCAAAAGCGGTCCTTTAACCTTGCATCTATTGCAAACAGGCAAGGAAGAGTTGCGGGTTATAATGCTGCAGGCGGGAAAGACAGGTTCGAGGGCAGCATTGTTACTTCAATTATAAAAGTTTTAGATGTTGCTATAGGGAAAACAGGCGTATCTTTAAAAGAGGCAAGAAGTGAAGGAATTGATGCAGATAATATTGAACTCCATGCCAAATCACATGCAGGTTATTTTCCTGGTGCAGAGATGTTACACATATTGCTTATTTTCAATAAAGATAATGGTGAAATAATAGGTGCCCAGGCTATAGGAAAAGATGCTGTTGATAAAAAAATTGATGTTTTGGCAACAGCTATTAAGAATAAATTGAAAGTTTGGGATTTAGTTAATTTAGACCTTTGCTATCAGCCTGCCTATGGTTCCGCTAAAGATTCTATAAATATATTAGGCATGATTGCAGAAAATTTAAAAAAAGGTGAATTAGAACTAATTGATATAGATGAATTCAAGGAATTCGAAAAAGACAGGAATATTACTATTTTAGACGTAAGAACAGAAAAAGAATTTTCAAGAGGGTATATTGATAAAGCTAAAAATATAAATGTTAATAAGCTCAGGGGGAATTTGCCTGAATTGAATAAGGAAAATACTATTATTATTTACTGTTTGACAGGATATAGAGCATATCTTGCTTATAGGATTCTTAAAAATAATGGTTTTAATAATTTAAAGATATTAAATGGTTCTATAATTAGCTGGAATAGGGAGTTATAGGATATGGACTTAAATAAAAAGATTTTAGCCATATATGGAAGCCCAAGGCAAAATGGGAATACTTCTACATTGATGGATAAATTTTTAGAAGGCATCGAAAATAGTAGTTTTAATAATTATACGGTTAATAAGGTTTTTGCAAGCAAGGTTAATGTATCTCCCTGCAGGGAATGCAGGGTTTGTTCCAAAACTGGAGAATGTGTTGTAAAGGATGAAATGCAGGATATCTTTAAGCTATTTATTGAGGCTGATTTTATTGCTATTGCTTCTCCAATATTTTTTACTACTGTCTCTGGTTATCTTAAAGCAATTATAGATAGATGCCAGAGGTTTTGGTCTTTAAAATATGAACATAGGAAAAATATTTTTACAAAGGAAAAAAATGGCATTTTCATAAGTTGTGCTGGTTCTGGAGCAAAAGATATTTTTGAATGTTCCAAAAAAGTAATAAGATCATTATTTGATGTCGTGTATGCTAATTATTATTTAGATTTTTTATATAATAATATTGATTTTAAGGGAGATATTTTAAAAAATAAAAATGCTATGAATGAAATATATAATTTTGGCAAAAGTAAAAAATTTGAAAATCTACTAAAGGGTGTGAGTATGAATAAAAAATTATCTTTTATCTTTTTTGTTGCTTTAATAATAATATCAATTATTTTTATAGGGTGCAGTAATGCCAAAGCAGAGAATCCAGATAATGATCTAACATATAAAAATAATTTTACTCTTGAGAATATAGACGATGAAGAAATTTCTTTATCTGACTTTAAAGGCAAATTAATAGTGCTAAATTTTTGGGCAACATGGTGTCCGCCCTGCAAGGCTGAGATTCCTGATTTTGTGGAAACGTATAATGAATATAAAGAAAAAGGTGTTGAATTTGTAGGGGTCTCAATGGATTCAAAATCTGATTTAAGGCAATTTATTCAGGCTTATGATATAAATTATACCTTGCTTATTGATGGAGGCCAAGTATCAAAGCAATGGGGCATAAGGGCAGTGCCTGCCACGTTTATATTAGGGCGTAATGGCGAAGTTCTCTTTAAAAATATAGGTCTAATGGAAAAAAGCAAGCTAGTATCTGAAATTGAAAAGAGGCTATAATGTTAGAGATTAGCATATTTTCTGCATTTTTGGCTGGAATATTAGCATTTGTTTCACCCTGTGTTCTGCCTTTAGTGCCAGTTTATATAAGCTTAATGACCAATAAGGCAATATATAAAAATAAGAAAATTAAAATGTCAGAACGCTTATATCTTTTTCTAAATAGCATATTTTTTGTGATGGGGTTTTCTATTATTTTTATTATACTTGGCTCAACTGCTACTTTTTTAGGGCAAATACTAAAAGAATATTCTGTAATAATCGGGAGAATTGGCGGAGGCATATTGATTATTTTTGGTTTGCATTATCTCGGTTTATTTAAAATACCTTTCCTGAATATGGAAAAAAGATTTGAAGTCCCGTCTTCACTAAAATCTGGGTATTTCTCTTCTTTTGTAATTGGGTTAATTTTTTCTTTTGGATGGATACCATGTGTAGGATTAATACTTTCAGGCATTTTATTACTAGCCAGCCAGCTTGAAACTTTGCTTCAAGGCATTGTTTTGCTTTCCGCATTTTCTCTTGGACTTGGGCTGCCTTTTATTTTAGCAAGTGTTTTTATCAGTTTCTTTTCTAATATTTTAAAAAGAATGAATAAGCACCTTAATATAGTTTCTATAATATCAGGGATATTTTTAATAGCTTTAGGAATAGTTTTTGTTACTGATTCTATGACATTAATTATGGGCTGGCTTAGTAGATATTTGCCATCCTTAAATAAAATTAATTTTTAACTTGATTTGTGCTATTATTTCTTAAATTAGTGAAAATTTGAAGGGAGGCATTTTGGCTGTTGATCCAATTGCTTTTAGGGTTGTTGGTTTAGAGATTAGGTGGTATGGAATACTTATTGCAATCGCTCTAGTAGTGGGGATTGTAATATCTTATTACCTAGCAAAATACAGGGAAAAGAATGAAGATGAAGTTATAAATTTTGCCCCTTTTGCGGTTATTTTTGGCATAATTGGGGCCAGGCTACTCCATGTTTTAGTTAATTGGTCTTATTATAGCGGTAACTTATCTTATATTTTTGCATTTAGGAGAGGCGGCCTTGCTATCCAGGGTGTGATGGTTGGCGGCCTTCTTGCGCTGGCAGTATTTTGTAAAATTAGAAAGCTGGATTTCTGGGTTTGGGCAGATATTATATCGCCTGCGCTTGTTTTAGGACAGGCTATTGGCAGATGGGGTAACTTTTTTAACCAGGAGGCTTTTGGGATACCGACTGATCTCCCATGGGCTATTTATATAGATCCGGCAAATAGGCCTGCAGCGTATGCTAGTTCTGAATATTTTCATCCGACTTTTTTATATGAGTCTATCGCTAATTTATTATTGTTTGTACTGTTATTGCTAATGCATAGATTTTATAAAAATAAGCCAAACAGGCTTCCAAACGGGTTAATCCTTTGCACTTATTTAGGGCTTTATGCATTGTATAGGACTTTTATTGAAGCTTACAGGGTTGATAGCAGTTATCTTGGGCCAATAAAGGTAGTATATATTTTGAATATCATTGCAATAATAATAGCTATTGTGATTGCATATATATTGATAAAAAGATTCAAGGAAAATAATAAATAATTATCTAATACTATAAATACAGCCACAATAGTTCTGGCGGTATAAATTTAATTCTTTACTTTTTTGGATGGTTTTTTTAAAACCATCCTTTTTTTTAAAATTAGCTTCATAAAAATTTAAATTGTTTTTAGCTGCAATTGATTTTCCTATTTTATTTATAATATTTGCATTCTTGTGTGGGCTTACAGATAATGTAGTTGTAAAAAATTTGAAATTTTCTTTTTTTGCCATCTTGGAAGTTTCTTCAAGTCTCATTTTAAAACAGATATTGCAACGTTTGCCACCTTCAGGTTCATCTTTTAAGGATTTAGTTAAATCAAACCATTTATCTTCTTGGTATTTTCCAATAATTAATGGTATTTTATATTTCTCAGCTACAAATTTTACTCCTTCAAGTCTTTTTATATATTCTTTTTCTGGATGTATATTAGGGTTATAAAAATAAAATTTTATGCTATATTCTTTTCTTAATAAAAAATAAGGATGCAGGCTGCAGGTTGCACAACATACATGTAATAATAGATTATGTTCTTTCATTGCAATTCTGCCTTGTATTTATTAATTATTTTTAATATATTAACAGGAACATATCAATATTTTTATTTAATAGTAATATGAAAACTGATTTTTTGAAAATTTTTAAATTAAAAGACCTTGATCCCAGCATGCTCCAGAAGGAAAGTTGCTACTCAGATAAAATAATTGCTTTAGTGGAAGAAATCCTTTTAGAAATTAAGGAAAAAGGCCCGGAACCTTTAATCAAGTATATTTCAAAGTTTGACAATTATTCCCCTAAAAATATAGGGCAGATAAGGGTATCCGATAAAGAAATTAAATATGCTGTGCAAACAGTAGAAAGAAAACATAAAAAATTAATCAATGCTTTAGATACTAGCATAAAAAACATAAAAAATTATCACCAGCACCAGTTAAAAAAGGAGCCAAAATCATGGTTTATTAAACCAGCAAAAGGGAAAAAGCTAGGCCAGATAGTAAACCCTATAAATAGAATTGGAATATATGTTCCAGGGGGCAGGTATTCTTATCCGTCTTCACTAATAATGGCTGCAATTCCTGCGATAGTAGTGGGTGTTAAAGAAATTGTTTTAGTTACCCCACCTGCAGAAGGTGGAAAAGTAAATGATGTTATATTATTTTTATGCAATAAACTGGGGATAGAAGAAATTTATAAAATAGGGGGGGCCCAGGCAATTGCCCTTTTAGCTTATGGTGTTGGTGATATAGAAAAGGTAGATAAAATTGCCGGGCCTGGGAACATTTATGTTACCCTGGCAAAGAAGAAAGTCTATGGCGATGTTGGGATAGACAGCTTGGCAGGGCCAAGTGAAATTGTAATAATTGCAGATGACACTGCAGAGGAATCATTTGTGGCTGCAGATTTGATATCACAGGCAGAGCATGATCCCAACTCAAGGAGCATTTTACTCTCCAATAAAGAATTTATAAAAAAAGTTTCTATAGAAATTGGCAGGCAATTAGAAAATTTATTGGAAAAGTATCCTGAAAACGGAGAAATTGCATTACAGTCAATTAAAAGTAATTGCATGCTAGTTTACGGGGAAGATATTTTCAAGCTTACTGATTTGTCTAATAAAATAGGGCCAGAACATTTGGAGATTATTTGCAAGCAGCAGAAAAGGGTTCTTAAAAAGATAAAAAATGCAGGCGCAATTTTTTTAGGCAATTATACACCTGTAGCGATAGGTGATTATTCTGGCGGGACTAACCATATAATACCAACTTCAAGAAATGCCAGATTTTGCTCGCCATTAGGCGTTTACGATTTTATTAAAAAAAGCAGTGTAACATATTATGGGAAAGAAGCCCTTAAAAAAGAAAGAAGGGTTATTGAGCAATTAGCAGAATACGAAAAGCTATATGGACACAGGAACTCGGTAGCTATAAGATATAAAGAGGATTAAGATTATGGAAATAAAAGAATGGATTGAAAATCTGCCTGAATATATCCCTGGTAAAACAATTGAGGAAATTAAAATAAAATATAATTTAGAAAATGTTTATAAGCTTGCATCCAATGAAAATATTTTAGGTCCGGCCCAGGAAGTAGAAGAAGCAATTTGTAATGGGGCTAAAACAATTAACTATTATCCTGACTCTAACTGCACCAAAATAAAGAATAAGCTATCTAAAAAATATAAAATTCCAACAGAAAATATTATTTTGGGCAATGGAACAGATCAGATCATTGAACTGGTTTGCAATTGTTTGATAGGGGAGATAGAAAATATTGTAATTTCTGATCCTACATTTCTTATTTATGAAAAGGCAGCCCTTAAATTAGGTGGAAAAACTATTAAAGTGGCCCTTAAAAATTACAGGCAGGATGTTAAGTCTTTAGTTGATAATATTAATAAAAATACTAAAATACTGTTTTTAACCAGCCCGCATAATCCAACTGGGACCATAATTACAAAAGATGAATTTGAGTATATTTTAAATAATGTAGCAAAAGATAAATTAATCGTGGTCGATGAAGCGTATTATGAATATGTAGTTAAAGAGGAACAGCTAGACACCGTTAAATATTTAAAAGATTTTCCTAATTTGCTTATACTTAGGACTTTTTCAAAAATTTATGGTTTAGCAGGGTTAAGAATCGGTTATGGAATATCAAATGAAAAGATAATAAAAGCATTAAATAAAATTAGGCTGCCATTTAATGTTAATTCTATTGCACAAAAAGCTGCAGCAATAGCATTAGACAATGAGGATTATGTAAAAAACATTAGGCAAGATATAATAAAAGAAAAGGAAAAATTTTATAATGTTTTTGAAAATAGTGGGATTAAGTATATTAAATCTTATGCAAATTTTGTGTTGATAAAAGTTGGCAAAAATGATAAAGATATATCTACTGATTTATTAAAATCAGGTTTTATAGTTAGGCCTGGAAGCAATCTGGGATTACCCGGATATATAAGGGTAACGGTTTCACTGCCTGAGATAAACAAAAAATTTCTAAAAATGTTAGTTAAAACCTATAAAAATTAAGGAGGAAAATTGGAAACTATAATAACTGGAAACAACTGTGAAGTTAAATTTGGCCTTGAGTTGCCAACCGTGATAATAGGGGAAAGAATTAATCCCACGGGGAGGAAAACACTTGCCAAGGAACTAAGTGAAGGAAAGTTAGATATTTTAAGGGAAGATGCAAAAAAACAGACAGAAGAAGGTTCAGATATTATCGATGTAAATGTAGGAGCTGTTGGAGTAGACGAGGTTGAATTATTGCCATTAGCTGTAAAAGAAGTAATGAAGGTTACAGACAGGCCAATATGTATAGATTCTTCAAACCCCAAGGCTCTGAGGGCAGCAATAGAAATTTGTTCATATAAAGTTCTGGTTAATTCTGTAAATGGAAAAGAAGAATCAATGGAGGAAATTTTACCTATAGTTAAGGAAACCGGAAGTGCTGTAGTTTGCTTAACTATGGACGAGGAAGGAATTTCAGATGATGTGGACAAAAGATTTGCCATTGCAGAAAAGATTTTAAAAAAAGCTGAATCTTATGGGATAAAAAGAGAAGATTTAGTATTTGATTGCCTTGTTATGACCAATTCAACTAATTCTGATTCGGCAAAAATTACTCTTGCAACCATGAGGAAGGTTACTCAAACATTTGGAGTTTCAACAACTTGCGGGGCTTCAAATATTAGCTTTGGCATGCCGAACAGGGATTTGCTTAATATTCATTTTATGACCATGGGCATCTTAAATGGCCTTTGTGCGCCGATAACTGATTCTTCTATCAAGGGCTTAAAAAAAGCTATGAAAGCTGCTGACTTTTTGGCAGGAAGGGATCCCTATGGCATGAATTATATTGCTGATTATAGATAGATAATTATCTTTTTTTAGTATATAATTTTTTCATTGCGATAAATAAAAGGAGATGCAATGGCAAAGGTTACACTAAAAAACCTTACAAAACAGTTCGACGAAGTTACAGCAGTAGACAAAATGAATACAATTATTGAGGACAGGGAATTTGTAGTGCTAGTAGGGCCATCAGGTTGTGGGAAAACCACAACCCTTAGAATGGTAGCTGGCCTGGAGGAGGTTACCGGAGGAGAAATATATATCGGAGACAGGATAGTAAATGATGTTCCTCCAAAGGATAGGGACATCGCTATGGTTTTCCAAAATTATGCGCTTTATCCCCACATGAATGTATATGATAATATGGCCTTTGGGCTAAAGCTAAGAAAAACTCCCAAGCCCGAAATCCAGCAAAGGGTAGAAGAAGCAGCAAGAATCTTAAAAATTGAGCAGCTCCTAAAAAGAAAGCCAAAGCAGCTTTCAGGTGGCCAGAGGCAAAGGGTAGCCCTGGGAAGAGCAATTGTAAGGGACCCAAAGGTATTTTTAATGGATGAGCCACTCTCAAACCTGGATGCAAAACTAAGGGTCCAGATGAGAACAGAGATTGCAAAGCTACACCAGAGGCTAAATGCAACAATTATCTATGTTACCCATGACCAGACTGAAGCCATGACCATGGCTGATAAGATTATCATCATGAAGGATGGCATAGTACAGCAAATCGGAAAACCACAGGTAGTATATGACCATCCCAATAATATGTTTGTAGCAGGCTTTATAGGCAGTCCTGCAATGAATTTTTCAGATGTTAAGATAACAGATGACCTAAAACTCTATAATAAGAATTTTACCCTTGATACTTCTAAAAAAATAAAGGACATAATTGAGAAAAATAATCTAAAGGGAAAAGAAGTAGTGCTGGGCATAAGGCCAGAAGATTTAGAAGACAGCGAATTTATACCCGAAGCTAAAGAAGGAAACACCATCAAGTCAAAGGTTGAAGTAACAGAGCCTATGGGCGCTGAGATATACGTCTATATTGATATTGATGGAGTTTTGACAACCGCAAGGGTAAGCCCAAGATCTAAAGTTAAGGATGGCGGCATGATAGATCTTTTTGTAAATTTGGACCAGCTCCACTTATTTGATAAGAAAACAGAAAAAGCATATATCTAAAAGAATATTGAAAATAAAGCACAATACTTTTGTATTGTGCTTTATACATTTTGATTTTATTTATATGAATAAGAATTATGATGTAATAATTTCAGGCGCCGGGCCTTCAGGGAGCCTTCTTGGTTATTTATTAGATTCAAAGGGAATAAATACAATAATATTAGAAAAAGAAAATTTTCCAAGGCATAAAATTTGCGCAGGAGGCCTGCAATACAGGGTTTGTAAATTACTTCCCTTTGATATAAAAAAGGTAATAGAAAAAGAAATTTATGGCATTTATTTTTCTTTTAAATCTAAAGGCATTTTTAAAAAAAAATACCAAAAGCCAATTATCCTTACCACTAAAAGAAACAGGTTTGACAATTTTTTAGCATTAAAGGCAAAAAAAGCCGGCTGTAAAATAAAATTTAATTGCAAGGTGTTAGGCTTTGATGCTAAAAATAAAAAAATTGCTGTAAAATCTAATACTGGCATATTCCATTCTAAAATATTAGTAGGAGCAGATGGAACAAGAGGAGTACTTTATAAAAAAATAATTCCCAAGGAAGAAATAAGAAAAATTATCGGTTATGAATTTGAAATGGATATGGTTAGGCTTAATGGTTGCCTTGATTTGTCAGAAAATTTGTCCCTAGATTTTGGAGGGGCAAAAAAAAGCTATTCCTGGATTTTTCCAAAGAAAGGAAATTATTCTTGTGGGACAGGAGGCCCTATAGAAAACGCAAAAGATATTAGAAGTTATTTTAAGTATTTCATGTCAGAGTATTGCCGGCTTAAAAGTCAAGCAAACAAATTAAACATTTATAGCCAAACCATACCAGTAAGGGCAAAAACCTCCCCGGTCATGGATTTTAGAATAATAAATATTGGAGATGCTGCAGGTTTAGGGGATGCTTTAACGGGGGAAGGCTTATATAATAGTTTTAAAAGCTCTTTTATAGCAGCAGATAGCATAATTGATGCAATTAAAACTGGAAATTTTAGCTTTAATGAATATTGGGACAGGATGGATAAAGAAATTTATAGTAATATTAGATTATCCGTTAAATTTTCTAATTTTTTATTTGCTTTTCCTTCTTTCATATATAAAACTATTAAAAAGAGTGATAAGGCGTTTAATATTTGTTGCCAGATATTAAGGGGAGAAAAAACATATAATGATATAGGAAAAAAATTAAAATTTTTCTAAGATATATGGAAGGATTAATATGAACAATAAAAAAGAAACGGTAATAGTACAAATATCAGATATACATGTAGGCGAAAGCCAATTTGTACCAAGCCTTTTAACCAGGGCGATTGATGAAATTAATGAAGTTGATCCAGATATAGTTATTATTACCGGAGATCTAACCGGGAATGGATTTAGGAGAGAATATGATACTGTAAAAAATTATTTAGATCCAATAAAATGCAAAGATGTTATTATACAGCCAGGGAATCATGATTCAAGAAATGTTGGGTATTTACATTTTGAGGAAATTTTTGGAGAAAGGTATTTAACATTTAATAATGACAATATAAGTATTGTTGCAGCAGATTCAAGTGAACCTGACCTGGATAATGGGCAAATCGGCAGAGAGTACTATAAGTATATAAGAAAAAATTTTAATGATTCTCCAAAGGACAGCTTGAAAATTTTTGCAATGCATCACCACTTAATACCAGTGCCTAAGACAGGAAGGGAAAGGAATATTGTTAATGATGCTGGCGATGTTCTAGAAGTTTTGGCAGAGAGTGGAGTGGACCTAGTTCTATGTGGCCATAAACACGTTCCTTATATATGGGCAGTAGAAGATATGTATATATTAACTGCGGGCACGGTGTCTTGCCTTAGGCTGAGGGGTAAAATTGAACCAAGTTACAATATAATTCATGTAAGAGAAAGTGAAATTGATATTTTTAGAAGGCTTCCCTTTGATAAAGTAGAGAAAATATTAGGGGTTAAAAGGAAACCAGAAAAAAAGAAATTAAATGATAGGTTTATTAAAGAAAAAAGAGAATATAAGTAAGAGGCTTATTGCGCTAATAGATGGTGAACATTACCCAAATGTAACATTAGATGCAATAGAATTAATGAAAAAAGAATTCCCTGGTGAATTTATAGGCATTGTTTTTTTGGGTGGCACCGAAAAAATATTATTAGATGATCCTGAAGAATATTTTGGTGAAAAACTTTTTCAAATTAAAGACTTTGACAGGGATTTTTTAAAAGCGCTTTCTATTTTTAAGCCTGATATAGTTTATGATTTAAGCGATGAGCCTGTAGTAAATTATAAAAAGAGGATGAAGTTAGCTTCTTATTGCCTTGCAAATAATTGCAGTTACATGGGACCTGATTTTTGTTTCATGAGTTTTCCTAAGGATATAAAGATAAATAAGCCTAGTATATCGATAATTGGTACTGGGAAAAGGATTGGGAAAACCGCTATAAGTTCATATATATCTAAATATTATGTAAATCAAGGTATTGATATATGTACAGTTGCCATGGGAAGAGGCGGACCCAAAGAACCGCAAGTTATAAAAGGCCATGAAATTAAATTAACACCAGAATATTTATTAAAGTTAAGCAACAAGGGGCTTCACGCAAGTTCTGATTATATTGAAGATGCATTAATGAGTGGGGTTAATACTGTGGGGTGTAGAAGATGTGGTGGTGGTTTTGGTGGAAATATGTTTTTAACTAATGTAGAGAAAGGAATAAAGAAAGCAGAAAATTTAAATCCAGATCTGGTAATATTAGAGGGGAGCGGCGCTTCTGTTCCTAATGTAAAAACAGATTTTATTATATGCGTCATAGGCGCATTTCAAAAATGGGAAAGCATTATCGGATATCTGGGGATATATAGGATAATGATTGCAGACTTGATTATTCTTACTATGTGCGAGCATCCTTTAGCGGATGAAAAAAAGATTCTGTTTTTAGAAAAAAAGATATCAAAAATTAATCCAAGGGCTACGATTATTAGGTCAATATTTAGGCCGAAACCTTTAGAAGATATAAAAGGGAAAAAAGTTATGGTAGTTATGACTGCCAAACACAAAATTGAAAATGAAATTAGGGAATACTTAGAAAAAAATTATAAATGCAAAATAGTTTTTATATCATTCAATCTTTCAAATAGGAAGCTTTTGAGGCAGGATCTAGAAATTATAAAAGATTATGACACTATATTAACAGAGCTAAAGGCGGCATCCGTTGATGTCTTAACAGAATATTCTTTTAATAATGATAAAAATATAGTATATATGAATAATGTACCTGTTATAATAAGCAATAATAAAGTATTTGAAGATGAATTAAATAATATTTATAAGCAGGTTAAATAGTTTGGGGCATAAATTTGGTTAAGGATATTAATAAATTAGGACAGACAAATGTAATTGTGATTTCAGATAAAAAGAGGGGTTTGCCTTTTTCCAAAGGCATTCTTGCTTCTTCTATTGCTGTTACCGGTCTTGACTTAATTACTTCTCATAAAATAGCTTTAGACATACAAGAATACTTTATTAATAATAATATGTATTCAGTTTCACTTGACGAATTAAGGTCAATAACCTTTAGGTTTATAAAAGAAGAAATTGGCTTAGAGCATGCTGAAAAATATTTACTGTGGCAGTCTGTTGGAAAGCTAAGAAAACCTTCAGTTATCCTTATTGGTGGCGCAACAGGCGTTGGCAAATCAACAATAGCAACCATCTTATCCAATAGGTTAAATATAACTAGGGTTGCTTCAACCGATTCAATCAGGGAAGTTATGAGGGCATCTGTTTCTGAGAAATTAATAAGGCCTCTTAGGGGTTCGTCTTATACTGCATATAAAAATTTAACATTGCCCCCTTCTGGTGTCGAACCGGTAATATTGGGATTTAGGGAACAGGTTATGGCAGTCTCAGTTGGAGTTGAGGCAATAATTAAAAGAAGCATTGAAGAAAAATCTGATATCGTTATAGAAGGGGCGCATATTGTACCTGGATACTTAAATATAAATAATTTTAAAGACAAGGCTTTGATAGTTGAAATAGTGGTTACAGTACCAGATAAAGAAATCCATAAGGAGCATTTTACAAAGAGAACTTTTGAAACCCAGGGCTCAAGGCCTATGCAAAAATACATTAGAGAGATAGAGAAGATACAAAAGATACAGAACTATATTGAAGAGCTTGCTAAAAGCAATAAAGTTAGAATAATAGATAATTATGATTTAGACAGCACGGTAAACGCAGTTCTAGATGTTATATTTTCGAGAGTAAAAATGGAATTTAGCAAATTAAGCACCAATTAATTTTTAACTATAAATTCTTTGGTTTTAACGCTTTTATTATTTAAAAAGATTTCCACTTTGTAGTTGCCCTTAGCAATTAAATTATCTTTTTTTATCATGGAAACAATTATTAGGCCAGAACCATTTTCCTCAGGCCTTATTTTATTCTCCTGAATTTTTATTTCCTGCGCTTCTTCTATTTTTTTCCATGTAATTTTAATATTGTCCTCTTCTTTTAGGGAATTAGCATTGATATATAAGAATATATTATCTGTCTTTAGAAATAGGGGATTGCCTGGCAGGGCTTCAAGTTCTTCAATGGTTAGATTATTTTTTTTCGCAAAATAAACTGAAGAGATTTCAGGATCCCTCTGGACTGTAGCAATTGATACAATAATAAGTATTATTGTAAATATTACCAATAATATAATATTTCTTTTGCTCATATTTGTTTAAACCTAATTTTAAGATAGGTATTTTATAGCACTTATAATTTTTTTAGTAAAGATTAATTGACTTAAAGTTTTTAATAAGCTATATTTGCATAATGATTTTAAGGAGGTATTATGCCCATATATAGCTATAAATGCAGTAAATGTGGAAAAGTTTTTGATAAATTTCAAAAACCTGGATCAAATGGCAAGGTATTATGTGAATATTGTGATGGCGAGGCCATTAGAATATTTTCGCCTGTTGGCATTATTTTTAAAGGGTCCGGTTTTTATAAAACAGATTATGGCAACCCTAATTCTGTAACCCAGGCTAGCAAGAAGAAAGAAAAAGCCAAAGAAGAAAAAGATTCTAAAACTGACAACAAACCAAAATCAAGTAGCAAAGATAGTACTAAAAGTAAATAGATTTTGTAAATTACCCCAATAATAATTATAATTAGAACAATGATTTTATTATTAATAATTTCTTCGGTTTTAATTTGGATGCAATTTTCATCATTAAGATTTATTATTGCTGCGGGCAATAATAAATCCATGATAGAGGATGCAAAAAAAGTAGAGAAATTAATGCCAAATTCAAAAAAAATTTTTTCTCTTAAATCTGCTCCAGTTATTTTATCTTTAGGGCTTATACTTGTGCTTAATCTAATAGAAATAGGCTATTTTATATTTTGTGTATATATATTCAATGATTCTGTGATAACTATTGGCGGTGCAATTTTAGTTGGCTATGCAATTTATACACTAATTAAATTTTTTCCTAAAATAAAAAAATTTTTCGTCAAACCTATTGATTATCTAGTGGAAAAAACAGAAGGCATGGATAGGTTATTAAGCTTGATAATGTCTTCTCTTGAAATTGCTTTTTGTGCTTATGTCTTTTTTAAAACAATAATTAAATACGACATTTTTTAAAATGACAAATAGGATTTTAAAAATTGTAGCAATAACCTTTATTGTAATATTTATAATTGTAGCAATAGCATTATTGGTGTTTTTTTATGTCTTGCCAAATACAGCCGGCAGCAGTAGTGAAGCCCGGAAAGAAATTACAGAAAACATAAACACAGAGATAGATAAATCGATTAATGGTGAACCCAGCTTAGGGGAAGAGGCATTTTTAGAAAGTGAAAATTTTATAGATACTTTTTCTTGTTTTTATTTTCCAGATGCTGACATCCAAGACTTTAAATTATTAACAGAAGATGAAAATTTCTTTTATATTTTACTTAACATCAATGATCATTTTAATAATGTTGAAAGTTTTTATAGAAATAAAAAAGTTCAATATATATGGAACAGGTCGGAGGTATATGAATCTGGCTTTAATGATATTGAAGAAGGATTTTTACAAGATTCTGACTTAACGCCTACAGCAAAATTTACATACTATAGCAATGATAAAGAAAAGATTGTCAATGTTTTAATAAATGGTATTTCCGATAGCCAAACAGAGGTTATGGTTATTTATTGGGAATTAAATTAACTAATGGAAAATCTTCAAAAACCTAAGGTATATTCTGTCAGTGAATTAAATTCTAAGATCAAAACAAATCTTGAATCCTATTTTAATGATATTTGGGTAGAAGGTGAGATAAGCAATTTTTATTGCCATAAAAGCCGGCATATGTATTTTGATTTAAAAGATGAATATTCAAAGATAAAAGTTGTTATGTTTTACAGGAATAATAAGGACATGGTTTTTGAATTAGAAGATGGCCTGCATATTATTTTAAATGGTTATGTATCTTTATATGAAAAAAGGGGAGAATACCAGATAATAGCACTAGATATTAAACCAGTGGGCAAGGGCTCGCTTATACTAGCTTTTGAGCAGTTAAAAGAGAAATTAGAAAAAAAGGGCTATTTCAAAAAGGAGCTTAAGAAAAAGATACCAATATTCCCGAGAAAGATTGGTTTAGCTACTTCAACAGGGGGTGCTGTAATAAAGGATATAATTTCTGTTTTAAATAGGAGAATAGACAATTATAGCTTGTTTGTTAGAAATATTAATGTACAGGGCTTAACTTCCGGATCTGAAATATGCGAAGCTATTGACGACCTTTGCCAATATGGGGTTGATGTGATTATTTTAGCAAGGGGAGGCGGCTCTATTGAGGATTTATGGGCATTTAATACTGAAGTTGTGGCAGAAAAAATAATAGAATGTGAGGTACCGGTAATTTCAGCTATTGGACATGAAACGGATTTTACAATTTCTGATTTTGTTTCAGACCTGAGGGCAGCGACACCTTCTGTTGCTGGAGAGTTAGTAATTTTAAATAAGTTTGAGTTTATTAAAAACTTAATTTCTGCGGTAGATAAAATGAAGAATTTATTAATAGTTATTATCAATAAAAACAGAAGAGAAGTTTTCTTTTTAATTAATAGAAAGGTGTTTTTAAATTCTGAATACTTGCTAAAGAAATTTTGGCAGAGGCTGGATGACTTAAGCTTAAATTTAAAAAGAAATATAGAAGGCATTATTTTAAGCAAAAGATTGGTTTTTGAAAATTTTAAATATTCTATAAGCGAAAAAGACCTTATTTCAAAGATAAGAACATTTTATATAAATCTAAAAAATTCTTACAATAATTTAGATACTGGAATTATAAATTATTTAAATGATAAAAATATTAAGTTGAAAATGCTTATGGAGAATTTACAAAACAGAAGCCCGGTTTCTATACTTAGCAAGGGTTTTAGTATAATATATAAAAAGGATAAAAAAACTGTCGTTAAAAGCATTAATGGAGTAAAAACTGGAGAGGAAGTAAAAATATTTTTAAAAGATGGAAATTTATTAGCTAAAATATTAGAAAAATATTTTAAAAAAAGTTAAGGATAAATTATGGCAGAAAAACAGAAAAAAGAATTAGATTTTGAAAAAGCAATTAAAAAATTGGAAAGTGTAGTAAAAGATTTAGAAATGGAGAACATATCTCTAGAAGATGCAATGGAAAAATTTGAAGAAGGCATAAAGTTGTCATCTTTTTGCCTTAAGAAATTAAATGAAGCGGAAAAGAAGATAGAAGAATTAACCAGGTCAGAAGACGGTAAACTCATTACTAAAAATCTAAATATTGAAGATAATTAAACAACATCTATTAATACATAATTTAGCTTAATACTCTAAACACATCTATTAACATTTAAAAAAAACATAATATTTAAAAAAAAGTAGACAAAAGTGTAATAGTATGCTATCTTAATGGTGTGAAGTGGGGAGAAATGGAGCAAAATGTTTATTAATAGCGCCATTTTTTACCAGTGGTGGTGGTGTTAAAAATGTTTTTAGGGGAATACTATAGGGCAATAGATAAAAAAGGAAGGATTTTTGTTCCTTCTAAATTTAGGGAAGACCTTATAAAAGGCATCGTAGTATCAAAAGGTTTTGATGAAAGATGCCTTTTTTTGTTCTCAATTGATGGCTGGGAAAAATTACAAGAAAGAATTTTATCTATCCCAATAACCAAAAGAAATTCCCAAAAATTTGCAAGATGGTTTTTCTCCTCAGCGAGTGAAGAAAAAATGGACCAACAAGGGAGAGTTAAAATACCTCAAAGTTTAATTAAGTTTTCAGGACTAAAAAAAGAAATTGTTTTAGTTGGGGTCTCAGATAGGGCTGAAATATGGCCTAAAGAAAATTGGGATGAATATTATAAAGATGCAGATGGTAAATTTATGGGTAAAGCAGAGACTTTTGAAGAGTTAGGATTTTAAAGTGTTATATGGTATATGAAAAAAATGAAAATTTTCATATTCCTGTACTTTTAAAGGAGGTTTTAAATTATTTAAATTTAAAGCAAGGCGATTTGGTTTACGATGGGACACTTGGCGGTGCTGGCCATTCATTAGCAATAATTAAAGTAATTGCCCCCACAGGCAAAATAATTGGAGTAGATCTTCATAGCAAGGCTATAAGCACCGCCGCCAAAAAGCTTGAAAAGTACAAGGAAAATATTATTTTAAGGAAAAATAATTTTTCCAATATTAAAAGCATTTTAAAAGAACTAAATATTAAAAAAGTAAATAAAATTTTATTGGATTTAGGTTTATCGTCTTTTCAAATTGAAAGCTCTGGTAGGGGTTTTAGTTACATGAAAAAAGAAAAGTTAGATATGAGATTTAATGAAGACGATAAATTAAGTGCTTATGAAGTTGTAAATGAATATCCAGAAAGTGAATTGTTTAGGATATTCTCAGAGTATGGGGAAGAAAGATGGACAAAAAATATAGTAAAAAATATTGTCAGGGAAAGAAAAAAAGAAAAGATAAAGGATACTGAAAGGCTAGTAGAAATAATAAGGGGATCAATACCCAAGAAATATAGATATAAAAGGGGCCATCCTGCAAAGAGGGTATTCCAAGCAATAAGGATTGAGGTAAATAAAGAACTGGAAAACCTGGCAAAAGCTATAGGAGATGGGTTTGATGTATTAGAAACTAAAGGAAGAATGGTTATAATTTCTTACCATTCCCTTGAAGACGGAATAGTAAAAAATAAATTCTTAAATTTTTCTGGAAGATGTACCTGCCCTCCAGATTTCCCAGTTTGCAGATGCGGAGCAAAGAAATTAGCAAAAATACTAACAAAAAAGCCAATTAGGGCGACAGAAAAAGAAATTGATAAAAATCCTAAGTCGAAGAGTGCAAGATTAAGAGCTTTAGAAAAAATTATTTAATAAAATGAATTTAGCAGAAAAAAGCAAAATTAATAAAAAATACCCCCTTCTATATTTAGTTGACAAAGGGGAAAAAAATTCACGGGAAGAGAATATTATTTATTCTAATGGTGCAATATTCTACATTATAATTGCAGCCATATTATTAGTTTGTTTAGCTATCTTATTAAATGTCGGATTAAAAATACAAAGCATTAATTACAATAAAGATATATATAAGTTAAATGAAATGATTATGGTAGAAGAAGAGCGCAATGACAGGTTGCTATTAAAAATTTCTGAATTGAAATCTCCTTCAAGGATTCTAGAGGCAGCTTCAAACGAAGTTGGAATGGAGGTTTCAGGTGAAATTAATATGATTGAAGTTTCTAAGAAAAATTTAGAAAATAATGATAAAGTTCAAGAATACATTACAAAAAATCCTACAAAAATAAGCAATGATTATAATAGTTTTTTGGGCACAATATATTATATACAGGATATAGTAATGGTAGTTTCTGAGAGCGTATTGACATTTTTTATACCTTGATAAGATGTGAATAGCAAAAGGATGGCAAGAAAAAAAAATGATAGGATAAACAGGAAAAGAATTTATTTCCTGTTTATTTTGTTATTGGCAGCTTTTGCTTTGATTTCATATAGGTTGGTAAACATACAATATGTTTATGCCTCTGACTATAAGAGCGACGCAAATAAGCAACATATAGACGAATCCATACTGGATGCTAAAAGGGGTAAAATTATTGGTAGAAATGGTACCGAATTAGCAATAAGTTTAATTGAAAGGACAGTTTGCGCAAATCCAAACTTTGTTAAAAATCCAGAACAAGAAGCTAAAATTTTAGCTGATTATTTAGAAATTAATGTTGATGAAGTTATTGAAAAATTGAGCAATAAGGAATTAGGTTTTGTTTATATTAAAAGAAAGGTTGATGCTGAATTAGCCCAAAAAGTAATTGATTTAAAATTAGATGGAATATTTGTGCAAAATGAATCTAAAAGGTTTTATTCACAGGATTTTTTAGCAGCATCCATAATTGGGTTTACAGGAATTGATAATTATGGTCTTTCTGGGATAGAATTAGAATATGAAAAATATCTGCGGGGCGTTGATGGCAAAATCATTACAGACCAAGATGTAGCTGGAACTGCTATACCTAATACTCACCAACAATTTATAGAGCCTGTTAATGGCAATGATGTTTTTATTACAATAGATTCACAGATACAATTTATTGCAGAGCAAAAGCTTGAGAAGGCAGTAAATGAATTTAGCGCTAAACAGGGTATGGCTATAGTTATGAATCCAAAAAATGGAGAAATTTATGCTATGGCTGATTATCCTAATTTTAATTTAAACAATTATGAAGAGTTTGACCAGGGGCTATATAAGTCTCTTTGCACTTCTTTTACATATGAACCAGGGTCAACATTTAAAATTATAAATGTTTCGGCTGCTTTAGATAATAACTGTGTTTCAAGTGATCAGTATTTCCATCTCCCTTATAAAATCCAAGTTGGAGACAGGGAAATTAGAGAAATATTTAGGAGGTCTGCAATTGATTATACTACAAAAGAGATTATACAGCATTCGAGCAATGTAGGCGCTGTTACTATAGCCCTTAGCATGGGGGAGAAATTATTTTGGGAAAGCATGAAAAAATTTGGTTTTGGTGAATTAACAGGGATTGATTTACCAGGCGAGGAAAGAGGGCTTTTGCAAAATTATCAGACTTGGCCAAAATCAACTATTGGCGCATTAGCAATTGGCCAAAGTATTTCAGTTACACCAATACAATTGTTAAGGGCAGTTTCTGCTGTCGCAAATGGGGGGTATTTAGTAACTCCCAGGGTAGTAAAAGAAATAAAAATTGGTGAAGAAAGTATAACTTTTGAAGAAAGGGACCAGAAGGTGAAAATACTTAAAGAGGAAACCTGTAACCAGGTTAAAGATATGATGTTATCAGTGGTTGAAAATGGAACTGGGGAAGCAGCGCAGGTTGAAGGCGTAAAGGTCTGTGGTAAGACTGGAACGGCTGAAAAAGCTAATAAAAATGGGCCTGGCTATGATGAAGGCAGGGTAATCACGTCTTTTATTGGTTTCGCACCTTATGAAGATCCTGAGGTAGCTATAATAGTTGTAATAGATGAGCCTATAGGAGATGAAAATTCTATATGGGGGGGTACAGTCGCTGCGCCTGTTTTTAGTGAGTTAATGCAATTTTCATTGCAAAGGCTTAAAATATCTGAAAATTACAATTTTTGATTTTTAGCTGAAACAAACATATTATTAAAATGGTAAAATATGAAACTAAAACAAATACTAAAAAAAGCAGAAATTGAAAGGATTTATGGGGATACAGATAAAGAAATTAGCCATATTTCTATAAATTCAAATGGCATAAAGCAAAAAAGCCTTTTTATTGCTATAAAAGGTTTTAATAAGGATGGCCATAGTTTTGCTCTAGATGCTATAAATAATGGTGCTGTGGCATTATTGGTACAAAAAAAATTGGATGTGCCAAAAAACATAACACAGATAGTGGTTAAAAATACACGGAAACAACTTGCACTTATTGCAGCTAATTTTTATAATCACCCCAGTAAAAAAATGAAAATTATTGGCATTACAGGGACCAATGGGAAAACTACAACATGTTTTTTAGTTAATTCTATTTTAAAAAAAGCAAAAATAAAAAGTTCACTAATAACCACTGTCCAATCTTTTATTTCAGAGAGAGCGGTAAAGTTTGATAGAACTACTCCAGGGCCAATTGAATTAAATGATTTTTTTTCAGAAAGTTTATCTAAAGGTATAGAGTTTGCTTGCATGGAAGTTTCTTCCCATTCTATAGATTTACACAGGGTTGATTTTATCAATTTTGAAGGTTTTGTGTTTACTAATCTAACCCAGGACCATCTGGATTACCATAAAAATATGGAGAATTATTTCAATGCTAAATTAAAATTATTTATTAGGGATTATAGGTATTTATATGCTGGTAAATTTGCAGTTATAAATATTGATAATAATTATGGAAAAGAAATTTCCAATATTACTGATCTGGATAAAATAACTTTTTCGGTAAATTCAGGAAATTCTGATATTAGGGCCATGAATATAAAAAATAGCATTGATGGAATAGAATTTGACTTGATAAAAAGCAAAAGTAAAATAAAGATAAAATCTCCTTTATGCGGCTATT
>JAGYOJ010000060.1 GCA_018399435.1 Actinomycetota bacterium
ACTGCAACTAATTAATTATTTGAGAAGATTAAAAATAAGCAATGCAGATCAATTAAACCTTGAAATTTTTAGAAAATTTTTAAAATTTATAGATAATTTTAAATATTCTAAAAATACAATAATAAGAAAATATTCATCTTTTTTAAATTTTTTTAAATTTCTGGAAGAAAATGGGTACATGGAGAAAAATTTAAGCCAGCACATTATAGTGCCCAAAAAAGATAGAAAGATTTTTTCAATAATGTCTAAAGATGAAGTTATAAGTTTAATTAATTCTGTTGTTCCAGAGAATGATATGGGTAAAAGGGATAAAGCAATAATAGAAATAATTTATGCAACCGGTGCAAGGGTAAGCGAAGTAGAGAATATAAAGATTGCTGATATAGATTTTTCTAAAAACGAAATTAAGGTAATTGGGAAAGGCAATAAGGAGAGGATGGTTTATCTCAATAGAAAAGCAATCAATTGCCTGGATGGATATTTGGATATCAGAAAACATTTTTTACAATTTAGAGGGGAGATAAATAAAAAAAGTGATTACCTATTTTTAAACAAAAATGGTGGAAGATTATCCTCAAGGAGCATTAGAAAAATAATAAAAAAATATTTAAAAAAAGCGGGAATTAATAAAAATATAACCCCGCATAGCATAAGGCATAGTTTTGCAAGCCATTTGCTGCAAGAAGGCGCTGGAATTAGAGAGATACAGGAACTTTTAGGTCATGAAGACATATCTACAACTCAAATCTATGCCCACTTAAATATTAAAAAATTAAAAGAAGATTATAAAAATTTTCATCCAAGAGCAAAATAACAGTGAAAAGAAAATTGCAGCTAATATTATTTGTTTGCTCATTAAAATAGTTTATGCTAAACTTGAGTTTTGAAAAATTACACACACCGCTTATTGCATTATGGTGTTAAATTTTTATTGTTAAAGTGGTGGAGGAATAACCATAAGAATGGAGGAATTAATTTGGGTATTGTAAACATGAAACAGCTATTAGAGGTGGGGGTTCATTTTGGCCACCAGACCAGAAAATGGAATCCTAAGATGAAGAAGTATATATATACTGCCAAGAACGGTATATATATAATCGATTTGCAGCAAACCATGCAATTAATATATGAAGCTTACAATTTTGTTAAAGGCGTTGTAAGTGAAGGAGGAACTATATTATTTGTAGGGACTAAAAAACAAACACAGGATACCATAGAAAATTATGCCAAGGAGTGCGGCATGCCTTATGTAAGGAACCGCTGGCTTGGAGGAACGCTAACTAATTTTGCTACTATAAGCAAAAGAATTAGAAGGCTAGAAGAAATTGAAGAAATGGAAGAATCTGGTGTATTTGAAGAGCTTCCAAAAAAAGAGGTTTTAGATATAAGAAAAGAATACGAAAAGCTTCTTTATAATATTGGCGGGATAAGGGATATGAAAAAATTACCTGATGCATTATATGTGGTTGATCCCAACAAGGAAGTTATAGCCGTCAATGAAGCGATAAAATTGGGCATTCCAATTGTTGCTATTACGGATACTAATTGTGATCCCGATAAAGTGGATTACCTAATTCCAGGAAATGATGATGCTATACGTTCCTGCAGTTTAATAACAAGTATAATAAGCAAAGCTGCAAAAAAAGGTAATGAAGAAAGATTAAAATTAGAGGAAAGTCCTGAAGAAGAAGAAGCTAAAAAGATAAAAAAAGAAGTATCTGAAGATGAATTAGAAGATAAACCCGAAGATAATGTTTGGGTCTAGAAATAGGGGGTAATATAAATGGAAATTAAAGCAGCACAAGTTAAAGAATTAAGAGAGAAGTCTGGCGTTGGAATGATGGATTGCAAAAAGGCCTTAGTTGAAACCAATGGCGATATGGCAAAAGCAGAAAAATATCTGAAGGAAAAAGGATTGGCAAAAGCTTCAAAAAAAGCAGCTAGGCCTACAAAAGAGGGTTTAATAGATAGTTATATACATTTAGGCTCTAAGGTTGGGGTTTTGCTGGAAGTTAATTGTGAGACAGACTTTGTTGCGAAAAATGAGTTCTTCCAGAGTTTTGTTCACGATATATCTTTACATATTGCAGCTTCGGCTCCTTTATACCTTTCTAAAGAAGATGTTCCCAGTGAAGTTATAGAAAAGGAAAAAGATATCTACAAAAAACAGGCAATAAATGAAGGAAAACCAGAAAAAATTGTTGATAAAATTGCTGAAGGCAAAATAAAGAAATATTATGAGGAATATTGCCTGATGGAGCAGCCCTTTGTAAAGGATAATGACATAAATATAAAAGAATTAGTTAAACATACAATTGCCAAAATAGGTGAAAATATAAAAGTTAGAAGATTTACCAGGTATGTTTTAGGTGAATAATTAATATTTAAAAAATAAATGGCAAAACCAAAGTATAGCAGAGTTTTATTAAAGATAAGCGGCGAAGCTTTGATGGGCGAAGCTTCTTATGGTATTGATAATGAAGTAATAAACAGCATCGCAGATCAAATAAAAGGGGTAGCTGAATTAGGTGTAGAAATAGCCATTGTTATAGGCGGAGGAAATTTTTGGAGAGGAGTTCCAGCAAGCGCTAATGGGATGGATAGGACTACTGCTGATTACATTGGCATGCTGGCCACTATAATGAATGCTTTGGGCTTGCAGAATGCTTTAGAGAAAAAGGGGGTATGGACCAGGGTACAGACTTCAATTTCAATGCAAGAAGTCGCTGAACCTTTTATAAGGCGTAAGGCTGTGAGGCATTTAGAAAAAAAACGGGTAGTTATTTTTGCGGGAGGGACTGGCAACCCTTATTTTACTACTGATACTGCTGCTGCCTTAAGGGCTTTAGAAATTGATGCAGAAATAATTTTTAAGGCTACAAAAGTTGACGGAGTATATGATAAAGATCCCCTAAAAGATCCAAATGCCAAAAAATATGATACACTTTCTTATTTAGATGTATTGCAAAATAATTTAAGGGTCATGGACTCAACAGCTACTTCATTGTGTATGGAAAATAACTTACCTATAGTAGTGTTTGATATTGCTAAACCTGGCAACATAAAGGGCGTTATAATGGGCAAAAAAATTGGCACTATAGTTATGAAAGGATAAGGAAATGAAAGATAAGCTTTTTAAAGAAGCAGAAGAAAAAATGGAACAAACCTTAAATAATATGCAGCATGAATTTAATGGAATTAGAACAGGGAGAGCATCTGCATCTTTGCTGGACAATATTTATATCGATTATTATGGTGCTAAAACTCCCTTAAAGCATGTTTCCAATATCAGTGTAACAGAAGCAAGAGTTATATTGATATCCCCCTATGAGCCTAAGTTTTTAAAAGAAATAGAAAAACAGATTTTAGCTTCCGACTTAGGCGTTACTCCTAATAATGACGGAAAAGTTATAAGGCTGAATATACCACCATTAAATGAAGAAAGAAGAAAAGAATTGGTTAAGCTGGTAAAAAAGATAGCAGAAGAAGGCAGGGTTGCTATAAGGAATATTAGAAGAGATGTAATTGATGATTTGAAAAAAATGGAGAGCAATGGGGATATAACTGAAGATGATTTAATCAGGGAGCAAAAGAAAGCCCAGGAATTGACAGATGCATATGTAGATAAAATAGACGCAAGCTTAGAGCACAAAGAAAAGGAAATAATGGAAGTGTAGGTAAATTAGTTTGAGCATAATTTCTTCTTTTTTTTCTTTATTTAAAATTCCATCTATTAATGAGTTAAAAAAAGGCGACATCCCAAACCATGTCGGCATTATTATGGATGGGAATGGCAGATGGGCATCTAAAAGAAAACTTCCTAGAGTTTTAGGCCATAAGGCTGGTGTGGAAGCTTTAAGGCGGGTTATAAAACTAACTTCTAAATTAGGGATTAAGTATTTAACAGTATTTTCTTTTTCAAGTGAAAACTGGGATAGGCCTAAAGAAGAAGTGGAATACCTAATGGGTTTATTTGTTGATTGCCTAAGCAGTGAATTGCCTTTGCTAAATAAAAAAGGGGTTAAGATAAAAATGATTGGTAAAAAGGAAGGGATTCCTAAAAAAGTCCTAAAATCATTTGAAAATGCTGAAAACAAAACCTGTAAAAATAAAGAAATGGTTTTTAATATTGCATTTAATTATGGCTCTAGGCAAGAAATTATTGAAGCTGTAAAAAAGATTTTCAAGGCTATAGGTGAAGGTAATTTAAAGTTAGAAGAAGTAGACCAAAATAGTTTTTCGAAATTTTTATATACTAAGGATTGCCCTGATCCTGATTTAATTATTAGGACTAGCGGGGAATACAGAATTAGTAATTTTTTGCTTTGGCAAGGCGCTTATACAGAATTTTATTTTTCAAAAGTTTTTTGGCCTGATTTTAATGAGAAGCATTACCTTAGGGCGATATTTGATTACCAGAAAAGAAATAGAAGATTTGGTAAATTATAGATATGGGAAATTTAAATACAATATACCAATACCTGTTAGCGATTTTAGCGTTTTCATTTATTATATTAATCCATGAGCTTGGCCATTTTATAATGGCTAAAATAAGCGGCATGCATGTCCAGGAATTTTTTATTGGTTTTGGCCCTAAATTATTAAAGTATAAATCAAAGAAATCAGGGACAACTTATGGAATAAGCGCAATACCAGTTGGTGGCTATAATAAGATATTGGGAATGGATAAGGGCGAAGAAGTTCCAAAAGAGCTAGAAGACAAATCTTATAATAATAAACCGAATTATAAAAAGTTTTTAGTAATAATAGGCGGGGTAACTTTTAATATATTAATTGCTATTTTGCTCATTGCAGTTTTTTTAAGCATGGGTGTTTATAAACCCACTAACACTATTGATTATATCCAACCAGGCTCTCCTGCAGATGAGTATAACCTGCAGGTTGGAGATAAGGTTATTGGCTTAGATGGCAAGGAGATAAATTCATGGGAAGAATTTTCAACTGTTACTAAAAATACTGAAGACAGCAATGCAGTCTATACCATAATAAGGGATGGCGAAAAGAAGAAAATTGATGTTGTTTTGGATATAAAAGAAGGGGATAAGTTTTTAGGTATTAGCCCAAAGGCAGTAAAGGAATATCTTGGTTTTAAAGAAGTAGTAAAACAAAGCTTTGCAATGACTTGGGATATAACTAAGACTTATGGCCAATTAATTGGAATGCTTGTAAGGGGAAAACTATCTTTTAGCGAAGCCAGGCCTGTATCGCCAGTAGGGGTGATAAGCATATTTCAGCAATCAGCAAGTCTGGGTATACAAAATTTTATACTTTTTATTGCACTGGTCTCGCTCCTTTTAGGCTTTGGCAACCTTATTCCGATTTTACCTTTAGATGGCGGGCATTTAGTAGTTCTGTTTATTGAAAGCATTAGGAAAAAGCCAGTCCCTAAAAAGGTTTTAGAGGTAATTACCTCAATAGGGATTTTCTTATTGGTCTCATTGCTTATTGTGGGTTTTGTTTATGATATAATAAGTCCGTTTAATATAAATAATATGTAAATATGGAAATAAAAAGAAAAAAAACAAGGGTAATAAATGTTGGCAGTGTTAAGATTGGCGGCAGTAACCCAATTGTAGTGCAGTCAATGACCAAGTCTAAGCTAAAAAATAAAACTGCAATCATAAAGGAAATTAATGAGCTTACAAATGTTGGCTCGGAAATAATAAGGATCGCAATTCCTGAAGAAGAATCAATTTATCAACTCAAATCCCTTATTGATGAAGGCGTGTTTAAGGTTCCAGTGGTAGCAGATATACATTTTGACTATAATTTAGCATTAAAAAGTTTGGATATAGGTGCTGATTGTGTAAGGATAAATCCTGGCAATATTGGATATATGGATAGAGTTTCAAAAATTATTAAAAAAGCTAAGGATAAGAAGGCAGCAATAAGGATAGGAGTAAATTCAGGTTCGATAGAAAAAAGGATACTTAAGAAGAATAATGGCAATATTGTAGATTCAATGGTGGAAAGCGTTTTAAAATATGTGAGGTTTTTTGAAAATCATGATTTCTACAATTTTAAGGTTTCTGCGAAAGCTTCTTCGGTACTGGATACGGTGAATGTCTATGAAAAAATTTCTGATAAAATTGATTACCCATTGCACTTAGGGGTCACTGAGGCAGGCCCTCTTTTTAGGGGGAGCATAAAATCAGCATTAGGTTTAGGAATATTATTATCTAAAGGGATAGGGGATACTATTAGAGTTTCCATTACTGGAAAATCAAGCATAGAAGTGAAGGCGGCATATACAATATTAAATAACTTAAATTTAAGAAAAAGAGGTGTGGATATAGTTTCCTGCCCCACATGTGGAAGAACAGAAGTAGATTTATATAGCATAGTTAGTGAAGTAGAAAATATTGCTTCTGATATTAAAAAGCCATTAAAATTAGCAGTAATGGGCTGTATAGTAAATGGCCCTGGCGAAGCAAAAGATGCAGATTTAGGAATAGCCTTTGGCAATGAAAAAGCGGCTCTTTTTATTAAGGGAAAAGTTTTAAAAAGGGTAAAAAATGACATTATTATTGATGAATTTGAAAAAGAATTAAATAAATTGATAAAGGGTGATTTATGAGATTTTCACAGTATTACATACCTACTTTAAAGGAAGAACCAAGCGAGGCAGAACTTGTCAGCCATTCTTATAGTCTGAGGGCGGGGCTAATAAGAAAAATTGCATCCGGGATATATACATATCTGCCTTTAGGGTTAAGGGTATTAAGAAAAATTGAAAATATAGTCAGGGAAGAAATGAACAGGGCAGGTGCAATAGAATTAGTCCTTCCTGTAATGCAGCCGGCTGAATTGTGGAGAAAATCTGAAAGATGGGATGCATATGGCCCTGACATGTTTAAATTAAAAGATAGAAGCAATAGGGATTTTTGCCTCGGGCCTACCCATGAGGAGATAATAACGCATCTCTCTTATTTAGATATAAAATCATATAAGGACCTGCCTGTTAATCTTTATCAGATACAGGTTAAGTTCAGGGATGAGATTAGACCAAGATATGGTTTGCTTAGGGCAAGGGAATTTATAATGAAAGATGCATATAGTTTTTGTAAAGATAAAAAAGACCTTTCTAAAATATATGAAAAAATGCATGAAGCTTATAGCAATATTACCGAAAGGTTAGGGTTAAGGTATAAAATTGTAGAAGCGGAAACAGGCCTTATTGGCGGAAGCTTTTCACATGAGTTTGTAGTTCTTGCAGAAGAAGGGGAAGAAGAGATAGCAAGCTGTCCCGACTGCGGAAAGTCAGCACAAAGTGACTTGATTGAATATGAACCCAATATAGAAGATAACAGTGAAAAAGAGGAGCCGTTAAAAGAAGTTAAGACGCCCGGAGCTACTTCTATTGAAGAGCTGTCTAAATTTTTAAAAGTCCCGGTTGAAAAAATTGTAAAAGCTATAGTATTGCAGGATGAAAATAAAAATATTTATGCTTTTCTATTAAGCGGGGAAAAAGAATTAAGCATGGGTAGGGCAGAAACTAAAGTTGGATCTAAATTAGAAATGATAGAAGATAAAGAAATCATGGATAAATTAAATATTGGCTTTTTTGGCCCAGTTAATTTAAAAGATGAAATGACTATTTTTGCAGATTATTCTATAAAGAACAAGAAAAATTTTATAGTTGGAGCCAATAAAAAAGATTATCATTTCATAAATGTAAATTACCCAAGGGATTTTAAAATAAAAGAATGGGGTATTTTTGCAAACCCTGCTGAAGGCGATTTGTGTAAAAATTGTAAATCCAAATTGGTTTTTGAAAAAGGAATTGAGATAGGCCATGTTTTTAAACTCGGCAAAAAATATAGTGAAAAATTGGATGCAAAATTTTTAGATGAAGACGGAAAGCTAAAAGCATTTGAGATGGGTTGTTATGGAATAGGGGTAAGCAGGATAATGTCTGCTGCTATTGAACAGTCTCATGATGAAAATGGGATAATATGGCCAAAATCAATAGCACCTTTTTTAGTAAATTTAATAATAACAAATATAAATGACGAAAAGTTAAGGCAGGCTGGCGATGAAATTTATAATAAACTTTTAGATATGGGTGTAGAAGTATTATATGATGATAGAAATGAGAGGGCTGGTGTAAAGTTTAATGATGCAGAATTAATA
>JAGYOJ010000061.1 GCA_018399435.1 Actinomycetota bacterium
ATGTATAGCTGTGGCTAAAAGGGCAAGAGAGTTGGGTGAATATCTTTCGGCTAGAAGGAATATGGAAAGGATTAATGTAGTTCCGCCGCTTGTAGATATTGACTCACATGATCCTCTAGAGATAGCCTTACATGAAATTAAAGATGGGAAAGTAAATTATATAAGAGCGGGCAGATAGATTTGGCTGATTCACCTTTTAATGGTAAAAACATAGTGCTTGCAGTAACTGGTTCCATTGCTGCATATAAGGCATGTTATATATGCAGCAGTTTGGTTAAAAGAAGAGCTAATGTAATTCCGGTCATGACTCCTAATTCACTTAACTTTATTAATCCTATTACCTTAAGCACTATTAGCGGCAATAAAGCAGTAATAGAGTCATTTAAGAACCAGAAAGATGCATACCATGTTTCGCTGGCCCACAGCGCTGACCTAATTTTAATTGCGCCGGCAACTGCAAATACTATTGCAAAAATAGCTAATGGGGTTTGTGATAATTTTTTAACCACAACCGTACTTGCCGCAAATTGTCCTGTAGTTATTGCCCCCGCCATGAACGAAAGCATGTATTTAAATAAATTTACCCAAAAAAATTTAGAAAAATTAGCAGATGCTGGAAATTTCTTTATTCTGGGCACTAAAAAAGGAAGGCTTGCATGCGGGGAATTTGGCAGGGGAAATCTTGAAGAAGAGGTAAAAATTATTGAAAGATGTTTAGAACTTTTAAATATAAATGAAGATTTGAAAGGGAAGAAAGTATTGATATCTGCAGGCGGCACAAAGGAATACATAGATGAAGTAAGATTTATATCCAATACTTCCAGCGGCAAAATGGGTTATGCTTTAGCAGAAGAAGCAGTCTTTAGGGGCGCAGATGAGGTGGTGCTGGTTACTTCCAGAAAAGATTTAGCGGTCCCATATAAAGTAAAAGCTGTGCATGCCCAAAACAGCAAAGAAATGAAAGAAGAGATTTTAAAATATTTTCCCGGTTCAGATATTACCATTATGGCAGCTGCTATTAGCGATATTGTGCCAGTTTCAAAATATCCCTACAAGTTAAAGAAAAAAAATGATATATTATCAAAATTAAAGTTTAAAAAAAGTGAAAACATCCTGGGCATGCTGGAAAAAAATAAAAAGAGTAACCAGGTTTTGATTGGTTTTGCTGCTGAAAGTGCTGGAAACATAGACAATGCATTTGAAAAAATTGAAGGCAAAAACATAGATTTTATAGTAGCCAATAATATTTCAAGGAAAGATATCGGTTTTGGCAGCGATTTTAATGAAGTGGTAATAATTGATAAAGATAAAGGGAAGCAAAGAATTAAGAAAGCAAAAAAAAGAATAATAGCAAGAAAAATATTTTATAAAATAATTAATAATTTAATGGATTAGTTAGGGGCTCGATATGTCAAAAAAAGGTAATTATCTTTTTACTTCTGAATCAGTAACTGAAGGTCATCCAGACAAGATGGCTGACCAAATTTCGGATGCAATTCTAGATGAAATAATTGCAGAGGACCCAAATTGCAGGACTGCTATAGAAACTCTGGTAAAAACAGGGTTAGTGGTTGTTGCTGGTGAAGTTACAACAAAAACTTATGTAGAGATTCCAAATATTGTAAGGAAAACCATAAAAGAAATTGGCTACACAAGGGCAAAATATGGTTTTGATTGTGATACATGCGGGGTAATTGTTTCAATAGGGAAACAATCACAGAATATAGCCCGTGGCGTTGATAAATCTTTTGAAGCAAGGCTTGGCAATGATTTTGAAGATGAAATAGACAATCAGGGCGCGGGTGACCAGGGCATGATGTTTGGCTTTGCCTGCAATGAAACCCCGGAATATATGCCATTGCCAATTTCCCTTGCCCATAAGCTGGCCCACAGGTTATCTGAGGTTAGAAAAGCAGGAATATTGCCATACTTAAGGCCTGACGGGAAATCACAGGTTACGGTAAAATATGAGAATGATAAGCCCGTTAGTGTTGAAACCATTGTATTATCAGCACAACATGCAAGGGATATAGATATTGATACACAGATAAAGCCTGATTTTGAGGAATTTGTGGTTAAGCCGATTATCCCCGATGAATTATTGCACAAGGATGTAAAAATACTGGTAAACCCTACTGGTGAATTCTACATTGGTGGGCCGATGGGCGATGCGGGAGTTACAGGAAGAAAAATTATTGTAGACACTTATGGTGGATTTGCAAGGCATGGCGGGGGTTGTTTTTCAGGAAAAGATCCCTCTAAAGTTGACCGTTCTGCAACTTATGCGGCAAGGTATGTAGCAAAAAATTTAGTTGCAGCTGGCGTTGCAGATAAGCTTGAAATAGAAGTTGCTTATGCTATAGGGACATCCCATCCAGTATCCACCATGGTGGATACTTTTGGCACTGAAAAAGTGGATTTAAACAAAATTGAAAAAGCCGTAAAAGAAGTATTTGATTTAAGGCCGGGAGCAATTATAAGGGACTTGAATCTGCTTAGGCCGATATACAGAAAGACTGCAGCATACGGCCACTTTGGAAGGCATGACAGGGATTTTACCTGGGAAAAATTAGATAAAGTTGACGAGATAAAAGATATGCTTGGCTTAAAATAGCTTTATATGAATAAAAAAAACAAATATGCTGAAGTCATATTAGATATAGCAACATATGAAATAGACCATGCATTTGACTATATGGTGCCCCCTAAGCTAATAAAGGACGCAAGTATTGGCTGCATGGTTTTAGTTCCTTTTAAATCAAGGCTAGAAATAGGGTATATAGTTAGTTTAAAAGATAGCACGGCTGTACCCCAAAAAAAGATAAAGCCAGTTAAAAAAATTATTAGCAAAAATCCAATTTTTGATGATAATAAATTAAAATTAATAAACTGGCTTAAAGATTATTATATCCAGCCTGCCGGAAAAGCATTTAAGCTTTTTCTGCCTCCGGGCAGGAAATATAAAATTGTAAAGGTTTGGCATATAAAAAAAAGCGATATTGCAGAAAAGGAGTTTAAAAAAATAGGGGCTACTGGCTTAATTAAACAGGGAAAAATATTTCCAAAAGATATAAAAAAGGATATAAGTGCAAAAGCAGAAAAGTCAATTAAAAAGCTAAGCAGGAAAAAAGCCATTGAAGCTGATTACATTTTAGATGAGCCCAAGGTTAAATTAAAATACAAAGATTTTGTTATTTTAAATAGGAAAAGATATTTAGAGCGAAAAGATAAAATTAATTGGGAAAAAAGCTACCGGCAAAAACAAATAATAGAATATCTTTTAAAAAAGGGAAAAGTTAGAAAAGAAAATTTAATAAAAGAAACCAATTCCAGTTACAATAGTTTAAATTCATTAGTAAAGAAAAAAATTTTGATTATAAGAAGAGAAAGAGTGCATAGAAATTTTACTTACAGCCAGGACTCTTCTGTTAAAGATAAAATCATATTAAACAAGTACCAGAAGCAATGCATCCATGAAATAGAAATTGCTATAGAGGGAAAAACATCTAATTTTTTAATCCAGGGAGTAACCGGGAGCGGGAAAACTGAGGTGTATATAGAGGCTTGTAAAAAAGTTTTAAAAAAAGGCAAAAGGGCCTTAATACTTACTCCGGAAATATCTTTAACACCACAGCTGTATAAAAGATTTGAGGCCACTTTTAAGGACTTAGTTACCGTTTTTCATTCAAATATGGACAGTGCGGAAAGATATGAAAGGTGGCTCCAGATAAGGGATAATAAATACAAAATAATAATAGGCACCAGATCTGCGCTTTTTGCACCGATTAATAATTTAGGGCTAATAGTAATTGACGAAGAGCATGACCCTTCCTATAAAGAGAATTCATCTATCAGGTATAATACGCAGGATGTGGCTTTAAAGATGGGGCAATTATTGGATATATGCATAATTTTTGGAAGCGCTACCCCTTCAGTTAAAACAAGATTTAAAGCTGAAAACGATAAGAACCTAAAAGTCCTTTTTATACCTGTAAAAGCCCAGACAAAAAATGAAATTGAAAAAGAAATTGTTGATTTAAAAAATATAGACAGGTTTAAAAATAATTTTATGATATCAAGGGCCCTTCATGCGGCTATTAGAAAAGAAATAGACAGGGGCAATAAAATCATTATTTTCCTAAATAGGCGCGGTTACAGTAATTTTATTGTTTGTAATAAATGCGGGAATGTACCCAAATGTCCCAATTGTAATCTAGCATTAAAATACCACTATGCAGGAAAGAAACTTGTTTGCCACCATTGCGGGATGGAACAGAGATTTTTTGGAAAATGCAGAAAATGCGGAGGAGAAAATATTTTTTTAAAGGGTTTTGGCATACAAAGGGTGGAGCAGGAATTAAAGCTGAGGTTTAAGGATATTCCGATAATTAGGATGGACTCTGATGTTACTGCAAAAAGAAAGTCGCATGAAAAAATATTAAGAAGCTTTAAAGCTACTGGCCCTTCTATTTTACTGGGGACCCAAATGGTAGCAAAGGGTTTAGATATAGCAGATGTTACCCTGGTGGGTATAATAAATTGTGACCACATGCTGGAGCTGCCGGATTTTCATATGTATGAGAGGGTATATCAATTAATCCACCAGGTGTCAGGCAGAACCGGAAGGAAGAACAAAAAAGGTAAAGTTATCGTCCAAACCTATAATCCCGGCCATGCAGTTATAAAAAATTTCCTTGATGGAAATTATGATACTTTCTATAAAGAAGAATTAAAGAATAGAAAGGAATTGGAATATCCGCCTTTTTCTAATATCGTAAATATTATTGTTTCAGGGAAAAAAGAAAGCCTCGTAATTAAAGATATAAATAAATTATTTACAGAAGTAAACAAAGTAATTAAAATTGATGATAGGGTTTTGGGGCCTGCGCCTGCCCCTTTCCAAAAAATTAATAAATATTTTAGGTGGCATGTAGTGATAAAGACCAAAGATATTAATGGTATAAACAAGAAATTATCAGAAGTTGTAAAAAATTTTAAAAAATTTGAAAATAACAGGCTTATTGTTGACGTAGACCCAATCTGGGTTTTGTGACAAAGCCTTGAGGTTAATTATGGCAAGAAGGAAAATTAGAACTTTTGGCGATCCGGTACTCAGGGAAAAAAGTAAAAAAATTGAAAATTTCGATGAAGGCTTATCTGCCCTTATAAAGGATATGGCTGATTCTATTAATTCAGGGTATCAGCCTGGTGTAGGGCTGGCTGCACCACAAATAGGCATTTCAAAAAGGGCAATAATCATTAATTATGATGATGAAATAAAAGCATTCATAAACCCTGAAATAGAAGTGCTTGACAAGAGCAAGGAAGCAGATGGGGAAGGGTGCCTGAGCGTGCCTGGAATAAGGGAAGAAGTAGACAGGTTTAAAAAAATTAGATTAAAAGCAAAAGACATTAAGGGAAATAATATTGACATGGTGGTAGAAGGGTTCCTTGCAAGAGTATTCCAGCATGAAGTTGATCACCTGGAAGGAATGTTGTTTATAGACCGCCTGGATAAAAAGAAAAAAAGAGAAGCAATAACTAAAATGCATAAGACAAGTTAGAGGTTTGGTTTAATTGAATATAATATTTTTAGGAGCTTCTAATTTTTCGGTTCCTTTTTTAAAATCTTTATACAATTCAAAGCATAAAATATCTGCTGTTATAACCCTCCCTGATAGAAAGAAAGGAAGAGGCAAGAAAAAATTGCCTACCCCTGTAAAAAAAATCTCTAGAGAATTGGGCTTGAAAATGTTTGAGACTGTGGATATGGGAAAAGATTTAATTAATTATCTAAAGGGATTAGAATTTGGCTATACAGTAGTTGCTTCTTTTGGAATAATTTTGCCTAATGAGTTTTTAAATATTAAGCCAGGGAAAAATATAAATGTACATCCTTCCCTTCTTCCAAAATATAGGGGGCCTACACCAATGGCATCAGCTTTGCTCAATGGAGAAAAACTAACCGGCATTAGCATTATGAAAATAACAGAGAAAATGGATACCGGCCCCATATATTCACAGCTTAAATTTAGAATAAGCAAAAAAGACAATAAGGATAGCCTGGAAAAAAAAGTTATTAGACTAGGGTGCAATCTTTTATTGGATACATTAACTTTAATAGAGGAGGGCAAGCTAAAACCTTTTGCCCAAGACGGATCCAAGGCAAGTTATACCCAGATGATAAATAAAAAGGACTTAAGGATTGATTGGAGCCTGGATGCGGAAAAAATTAATAATAAAATAAGGGCATTTAGCTATAAGCCAGGCTGTTTTACTTTTTTAGGGAAAAGAAGAATAAAAATTTTAGAAGCTGAAGTTAAAAATAAAAATATGGCGGCGGGTGAAGGCGGCTTAATTTTAAAAGCAAGCAAAAGGGAAGGGCTGGAGGTTGCTTGTGGAAATTCTACCTCACTTCTCATTAAGTTAGTACAGCCTTCAGGCAAAAAAATGATGGCCTATAAAGACTTTTTGAATGGTTATCCATTAAAAGCTGGTGAAAAGTTTGGATAAAAGCAGGGATATTGCTTTTAGTATACTTAAAAGCTATTTTTCTTCAAAAAAATTATTAAAAATTTTAATAAGCAAAAAGTTTTCAAGCCTAAATATTCCTCTTCTGGACAAGAGATTTATATATTCCCTGGTCAAGGGTATTATAAGGCATTTGCTATATATTGATTATTCAATATCAATTTTTTCAAATAAAAAAATAGAAAAAATTGATAAGAATGTATTAATTTTATTAAGGATGGGCTTATTCCAGATAATTTTTATGGATAAAATCCCTTCTTACTCAGCTGTAGACGAATCAGTAGAGCTGGCAAAAAAAAGGGCATCCAGGGGTTCTTCAAAATTTGTAAATGCAATTTTAAGGAAAGCAAGCTCAATTGAAAATCTTAAAGAATATATAAATAAGCATATTGAAAAAAATATAAGGGGATATACAAAAAAAATAAGCATGATGTATTCTTTTCCAGAATGGATCATTTCTTATTGGCAAAAATATTATGAGAAGGATGCAATTGAAAAAATTTGTAAAGCCTTAAACAAGGAGCCAATGCATTATATAAGGTTTAATCCTGAAATTATTACAAAAGAAAATTTACAAAAAGAATTAGGATTAAAAGAAAACAATATAGTAGAAAACCAAAAACTGCCCCCTCGATTAGGCAATGTTAATATTCAAGTAAAAAAAATTTCTCCCGTTCTAAATTCTAGTTTATTCAAAAAAGGAATAATTTTTATCCAAGATATCTCTTCACAAATTGCTGTTGAGTATTTTGCAAGCCCAAAGCCAGGAGAAAAAATCCTTGATTTATGCGCAGCGCCTGGAGGAAAGGCCATTTTAATCTCAAAGCTGGCAAGAGAAGATACAGGTATTTTAGCTTTAGATATAAGTGGAAAAAGATTGGAGAAGCTAAAGGAAAATCTAGAAAGGTTTAATATCAAAAACATTGATATTATGCAAGGCGATGCGACAAGTATGAAGTTAGAAAATAAGTTTGACAAAATTTTTATAGATGCCCCATGCAGCGCTTTTGGGACTATATCTAAAAATCCTGATGTTAAATATAATAAAAGAAAAGAAGATTTAGAAAGGCTTAAAAATAATTCATTAAAAATATTAAATAATTCAAAAAACTATTTAAAACCTAGCGGAAAGATAATATTTTATACTTGTACCTTATCCCCAATTGAAAATCAGGAGACAATAAATACATTTTTAGCGCAAAATAAGGGAGAATTTATAATTGAGCCAGTAGAAATACCACAAATAAAGAAAGAAAAGAATTATTTAGAAATATTGCCCCACTTATTAAACAGTGAGGCAGGATTTGTTTGCAGCCTTAAAAATATTAAAAATTAAACTACTTTTTTAACTTTATTGGATTTCAAACATTTTGAGCATATATTAATTCTTTTAACTTTTCCGTCTATCTCAGCTTTTATTTTCTGTATGTTTGGTCTAAAAACCCTTTTTGTTTTCTTGTGGGAGTGGGAAACATTATTTCCTACCAGGGGTCCCTTTCCACAAATATCACATCTTTTTGCCATAAAATCACCTATACATGTTTTTTAAAACAGATTGAAATGTTAACATTATATTTTTTAATTA
>JAGYOJ010000062.1 GCA_018399435.1 Actinomycetota bacterium
TCTGCAGTTAGCTGGAGAACTTCGTCTTTTTTCATGCCGTCTATTTTTTTCCTCGTTTCATATATTGGCACAGGGCAATAAAGTCCTGTACAGTCAAGATAGTGGTCAACTTTTATATCTTTATTTTCCATTTTTCCCTTCTATATCTATTTGCAGTTAATAATTGGATTATTTTACTTTTCCCTTTGACAAGTAATTCTTGATGGCTTTGTGCAAGGCGTCAGCTCCCAAATTTGAACAATGTTTTTTGTTTTTAGGCAAGCCTCCCAATTTTTCAAGAACGCCTTTATCAGTAATATTTAATGCTTCATCTAATAATTTTCCCTTAGCCATCTCACTTACCATGCTGGATACTGCAATTGCTGCACCGCATCCAAACGTCTTAAATTTTACATCCTCTATTTTTTTATCTTTTACTTTAATATAAAAAGTCATCATATCCCCACAAACAGGATTACCTACTTCCCCTATTCCATCAGCATTTTCAATTTCTCCAATATTGCGTGGGTTTATAAAATGATCCATAACTTTTTCATTGTAATTTGGCATAATTAAACCCCTTTTTTATTATATAATGGTGACATTTCCCTTAGCTTCGAAATAATTGGTGGCAGAATTTCTAAGAGCCTCCTAATTTCTCTAACCTTATTATATTTTCCTATTGAAAAAAGAATAGAGCCCTGGGCCACCTCAGGATCAAGTCCAATAGCATCCAATACATGTGAACTCTTTAAGGCATAAGAGGCGCAGGAAGAGCCGGTTGCTGCAGCAATTTTTTCAAAATTTAATCTTAAAATTATAGATTCTCCTTCTATATACTTAAAACTTACATGGACATTGCCAGGCAATCTTCTTTCTCTACCGCCATTTAGTTTAATATGCTTGATCCTTTTAAATAATCCTGAGATTAACATGTCCCTTAGTTTTTTAATATTTTTGTTATTCTTTTCAAGTTCTTTTTTAGCTATCTCGGCAGCCTTTCCAAAACCCACAATTCCAGGGACATTTTCCGTCCCTGCCCTTCTTCCTTTTTCCTGCACACCGCCTATCAAAAATGGTTTAATCCTTATGCCTTTTTTAACATATAGCGCAGCTTCCCCTTTTGGGCCATACATCTGCTGGGATGAAAAGCTATAAGAATCAATGCCCAATTCCTTAACATCTACAGGGATAATGCCTGCAGTGGCAACCCCGTCGCTATGGAATATAATGTCACTTTCTTTTGTAATTTCAGAAATCTTTTTTAAATCCTGGATAGTCCCTATTTCATTATTTGCATGCATTACCGATATTAAAATAGTATCGTCTTTTACATGTTTTTTAATGTTTTTTGCATCTAACAACCCTTTTCCGTCAACTTTTAAATAATCTGTATTGAATCCCTTTTTCTCCAAATCTTTTATTTTATTTAAAATTGAATAATGCTCTATCTTTGAAGTTAGAATATGATTTCCATTTTTCTTTGCTGGTTGCGTTAATCCATCTAGCGCAAAATTATTTGATTCTGTTCCATTTGAAGTAAAATAAATTTCTTCAGGTAAGGCTCCAATTAGATCAGCAACCTTTTCTCTCGCAGTTTCTATTGCTTCATTTGCATTACTCCCAAGATCATACAGGGCTTGGGGATTGCCATATTCTTCTTTTAGATAAGGGAGCATTGCCTCCAAAACCCTGACATCTATTTTGGTTGTAGATGCATTATCAAAATATATATATTCATCCTTTTTATTTTTTATTTCCATTTTTACTCCAATTTTATATAAACAGACTAATTTCAGATTCTTTAGCCTGGGCAATAAAAAAACTTGCGCCAACACATGAGTCTACTTCATCCATAAGGGTATCTTTTTGAATTTCCATAACAGCCATGCTCATCTGGCATCCATATAATTTTACACCCATCTCTATAGCCATTTTTCTTAATTCTTCAAGGCTTGGTATCCTTTTAGCCTTCATCATCTTTTTAAACATCCATCTGCCAATTCCTCCAAAATTATATTTTGATGGAGCTGCCTTGCTTATGTCTCCACCATAGAGAAAGCCAAACAGCTTTCCTAAAATACCTTTTCCTGTTCTTGTATTTTTTTTAATAGCTCGTAGCCCCCAAAATGTAAAAAACATAATTACTTCCATTCCAGAAGCCGCTGCGCTGGTTGCAATTGAAAAAGCAGCCATTAATTTATCCATGTCGCCGCTAAAAACAATTATTGATGCCTTTTTATTATTTTCTGCCATTTAAAATTTATCTCCCCTATTTAATTATTTCATTTATATTTTTCTCTTTTTTATAATAATCAGCCAGATCTCTTAAACTTACTGAATTCAGAAAATCATGGCACCTTTTAGATAGCTCTTTCCATATCTTTCTAGTAATACAATCATCAGATTTTTTACAATAATTTTTATTGCTAACGCAATCCACTAAATCCATAGGGCCTTCAACAGCTATAATTATATCGCTTAGTTTAATATCTTTAGGGGACTTTGGTAAATAATAGCCGCCATGCGCCCCCTGTGTTGACGCTACCAGGCCCGCAGCTTTTAAAGGTATCGTGAGTTGCCCAAGATATTTTAATGAAACATCTTGTTCCCTGCTAATATCTTTTAAAAGTACCAGGCCATCATTATATTTTAATGCTAGCTCTAGCATTAATCTTGTGCTATACCTTGACCTTGTAGATAATTTCATTTAATCACTGTCCCTACTAATACTATAGTATTAATATTATTTAATTTTATAATATTTCTTCCTCCGGCTCAAATAATAATTATTTTAATTTTGTTCTCCTCAATCTTAAGGAGTTACTTATAACTGATATGCTGCTAAATGCCATTGCAGCTGCAGCATATATTGGATTTATGAGGATACCAAAAAATGGATATAAGGCCCCAGCTGCAATAGGGATTAATACGCTATTATAAAAGAAAGCCCAAAATAGGTTTTGCTTTATAACCCTTATTGTTTTTTTAGATAATTTAAAAGTATTTACAACATCTTTTATATAACCATTAACTATGGTAATAGAGCTAGATTCTATTGCTATATCAGTTCCAGTTCCAATAGCAATGCCTATGTCTGCCTGAACTAGTGCAGGAGCATCATTTATGCCATCCCCTACCATAGCTACAATTTTTCCTTCTTCCTGCAGTCCCCTAATTTTTTTGGTTTTTTCATCAGGTAAAACTTCTGCCATAAATTTTTGTATTCCTAGTTTTTTTGAAATTGCTTTTGCAGTTTCCTGGCTATCCCCTGTAAGCATAACTACCTCCAGGCCCAGCCTTTGCAATTCCTTTATATTATTAGCTGCATCTTCTTTTACCTGGTCAGTTACTGCAATTATCCCAGCTATTTTTTTATTAATTGCAATAAAAATTGGAGTTTTTCCTTCTCTTGCTAATTTTTTTGATTTCTTTTCTAGCCCATTCAGGAATATAGAATTTTCAAGCATTAAAGCCATATTACCCTTTAATATTTTATTATCGCTTACTTTAGCCTTGATGCCTTTTCCTGTTATTGAATTAAATTCTTCTGGCTCTATCAAGTTTAGTTTTAATTCATTAGCTTTTTCAACTATTGCCTTGCCTAAGGGATGTTCAGAATGCAGCTCTGCGCTTGCAGATAATTTTAACAAGTCATCTTTTGTCAAAGCATTATTTTCTACAATAATATCTGTGACCCCAGGTTTTCCCTTGGTTAAAGTACCAGTTTTATCAAAAACTATCGTATTTGCCTTATGGGCAATTTCTAAACTTGTAGCATCTTTTATAAGGATGCCATTTTCAGCAGCCTTCCCAGTGCCCACCATTATTGCTGTAGGGGTAGCTAGCCCTAAAGCACAGGGGCATGCAATAATAATTACAGAGATAAAATTTATAAGGGCGATAGTAATTGATGGACCGAATATGAACCATATAATAAAAGTAAGTGCAGCTATTGAAATTACTATAGGGACAAAATAACTGGCTACCGTATCAGCTAGTCTTTGGATTGGAGCTTTACTGCTCTGGGCTTCCTCAACCATTCTTATAATCTTGCTTAAAAATGTATCTTCTCCAGTTTTTGTTACCTTAAATTTAAAAGCCCCGGAAATATTTATAGTGCTTCCAATTACTTCATCATCATTTTTTTTATTAACTGGAACTGATTCTCCAGTTACCATTGATTCATCTACTTCAGAATAGCCTTCAATTATTATGCCGTCTAATGGTATCTTTTCTCCAGGTTTTACTAAAACAATATTTCCGACTTTAACATCATCAACATTTTTTTCCTCTACTTTGCCATTCTTTATAACTTTTGCCTTTTTGGCTTTCAGTTTAAATAATTTTTTAATTGCATTTGAGGCTCTGCCTTTTGCCTTTGCTTCAAAAAATCTCCCTAAAAGTATCAAAGTAATAATCATTGCAGCAGTATCAAAAAAAACATGGAGCTCCATGCCTGCCCTAATAAAAACGCCCGGGAAGAAAGTAACAATAGTGCTGTATATAAAAGCAGAAAGGGTGCCTAGAGCAATCAATGTATTCATGTCAGCAGTCCTGTATTTAAACACTACCACCAAACCTTTGTAAAATTGCGCGCCAACCCATACCTGCACAGGCAGAGTTAGAAAAAATAATATTATAAATCTAATTTGACTGCTTAATTCTTTTATGCCGGGAATTAAATTCATTGATATTAAAAATATAAAAATAGATAGGGTGATCCCTGTGATAAGTTTTATAAACAGCTTTTTTTGTTTTCTTTTCTCGATTTGTTCCCTTTTTCTTTCTAATTTAGAAATATCCATTTTTTCCCTTTAAGTTACTAATTCATATCCAATCTTTTTAATAATTTTACTGATTTCTTCTATACTTATTTTACTTTCATCATATTCCAGGGTTATTTTTTCTGAAGCTAGATTAACAGATGCATTTTTTATCCCATCTGCATTTATCAATAAAGTTTCAATTTTTCTAACACAAGATGCGCATTCAACCCCTATTATTGGGTAAGTTTCTTTTTTCATTGGTATTTTTCCTCCAATCAAAATCAAATTTAAATTGACATTAACAATCCATAGCATTATACTATTAATCCTATAGTATTACTAGTATTATTTTATTTAAAATTGAGGTGGGTAAAATGGATAATGAAAGCAAACTAGACATTGATACTTTATTGATACATGGAGGCCAGGAACCAGAAAATTCAACAGGGGCAAAAGCCGTACCCATATACCAAACTGCATCTTTTCAATTTAAAAATACGGATGAAGCTGCCGATTTATTTGCACTTAAAAAAACTGGAAATATTTACAGCAGAATAATGAATCCTACTAATGATGTTTTAGAAAAAAGAATTGCTGCGATAGAGGGAGGAGTTGGCGCTCTTTCAGTATCCAGTGGCCAGGCTGCCGAAACAATAGCAATACTAAACATTGCAAAATCTGGGGATGAAATAGCATCTTCTAATAATCTATATGGAGGAACCTACACTCTCTTTAATAATACATTAAGGGGATTGGGAATAAATGTTAAATTCGCCAATACAGACAATTTATCTACCTTTAAAAAAGCAATAACAGCTAAGACTAAGGCAATTTATGCAGAATCCATCAGCAACCCTAAATTAAATGTAACTGATATTAAGTCCTTAGCTAAAATTGCCCATGATAATAAAATACCATTAATAATTGATAATACTGTTTCGCCCTATATTTTAAGGCCTTTTGACTATGGCGCTGATATAATTATTTATTCTGCTACAAAATTTATAGGCGGACATGGCACATCAATTGGAGGAATCATTGTTGATTCAGGCAAGTTTGATTGGAATAATGGAAAATTTCCTTTGATAGCAGGCCCAGACCAAAGCTATCATGGTTTAGATTTTATACAACAATTCGGGAATAAAGCCTATATCGCAAAAGCAAGGGTAAAGCTTCTAAGAGATATTGGATGCTGCTTATCCCCTTTTAATGCATTCTTGTTTATTCAAGGATTGGAAACCCTGAGCTTGCGCATGGAAAAGCATTGCAAAAATGCATTGGAGGCCGCAAGATTTTTAGAAGCTAATCCTAAAATTTCCTGGGTTAATTATCCAGGCTTGGATTCTAGCCCTGAAAAGGATAAGGCAAAGAAATATCTTCCAAAAGGCGCAGGCGCATTAATAGGATTTGGTATAAACGGCGGTATTAAGGCTGGCAAAAAATTTATAAATTCCCTTAAGCTTATATCCCATCTCGCAAATATTGGCGATGCTAAAACCCTGGCTATACATCCTGCAAGCACTACCCATCAGCAACTATCAAACAAAGAAAAAATAGAAACCGGGGTAACTAATGATTATATTAGGCTGTCTATTGGAATCGAAAATGTAAAAGATATTATAAATGATTTAAGGCAGGCAATAGATAAAGCGGTATAATTATGAAAAGTAAAAAAGACATTACTGAAACTAAATACTTTACCTTTGCTAAACCACCAGAGCAAATGCTATTAGAATCCGGTAAAAAACTAGGGCCAATAACTATTGCATATGAAACTTACGGCACACTAAATAAAGACAAAAGCAATGCCATCCTTGTAACCCATGCCTTAACAGGAGATGCCCATGCCGCCGGGTTTCATGAAGGCGATAAGAAACCTGGATGGTGGAATGAGATGATTGGCCCAGGGAAAGCCTTTGATACAGAAAAGTATTACGTAATTTGTTCAAATGTAATAGGTGGATGCAAGGGCAGCACTGGCCCATTATCGATTAATCCAGAAACAGGAAAACATTATGGACTGGATTTCCCTTTAATTACAATCGAAGATATGGTAAAAGCGCAGAAGCACCTGGTTAATAGATTAGGAATTAAAAAATTGCTCTCTGTCTCGGGGGGCTCAATGGGAGGCATGCAGGTATTACAGTGGATTGCATTGTTCCCCGATAATGTTATATCTGCCATCCCTATTGCAACTGCCTTAAAGCATTCTCCCCAACAGATTGCATTAAATGAGGTTGGACGGCAAGCTATAATTTCTGACCCTAAATGGATGAAGGGAAAATATTATAGTTTTGGCCAGCCTGAAAAGGGGCTTGCTATAGCAAGGATGCTGGGCCATATAACTTATATGAGCAATGAATCCATGGAAAAAAAGTTTTCAAGGAATTTGAAAAATGACAGTTTCAATTTTTCATTTATTCCAGAATTTGAAGTTGAAGGATACCTGCATTATAAAGGTAATAATTTTGTTAAAAGGTTTGATGCTAATTCTTACCTTTATATTACTAAGGCTATTGATTATTTTGACTTATCAAACCCTAATAAAATTATTAATGGGGATAAGATAGATATTAAATTCATGGTAATTTCATTTACTTCAGACTGGCTGTATCCTCCAAGCCAATCAAGACAATTAGTAAGGGTATTAAAACAAAAAGGAATCGATGTAAGTTATTGTGAAATAAATTCTAAATATGGGCATGATGCCTTTTTAATTGAATTTGACGAACAAACCAATTTAATAAAAAATTTTCTAAAAAAAGTAATTCATGAAAGAAAAGATAAGTAAAACAAGACTAGATCATAAAATAATATTCAATATAATTGAAAAAGAATCTAGGGTATTGGACCTGGGCTGTAATTCAGGAGACTTGCTTTACAAACTTAAAAAACAAAAGGATGTAAAAGCTTTTGGAATAGAAATTAATGAAAAATTAATATATAAATGCATGGAAAAGGGCTTAACCGTATTCCATGGAGACATTGAAAGCGGCCTTTTAGAATATCCAGATAAGTCATTTGATTACGTCATCTTAAACCAAAGCTTGCAGGAAATTAAAAATTTGGAATTTTTACTAAAGGATGCATTAAGGGTCAGCAAAAAAACCATAATTGGCTTTCCAAATTTTGCTTATATTAAAGCAAGGATTGATCTTTTCTTTAAAGGCAAGGCTCCTACTACTCCTTCCCTTCCCTATAATTGGTATGATTCCCCAAATCTACATTTTTTAAGCATAAAAGATTTTAAATATTACTGTAAGTCTAAAAATATTGAAATATTGAAAATATATAATTTAGGGAGGAATAAACTTATAACCTTTTTTCCAAATATTTTTGCGCTTAACTCAAT
>JAGYOJ010000063.1 GCA_018399435.1 Actinomycetota bacterium
TTTTAAAAAGATAACCCTAATATGATTCCCTGGTCAAAGGCACAAATGCAACATCTGCTATTTTTTCAGTTATAATTTCCCCATTTTCTTTAGTAACTTTCCATAACACTTGATTCCAGCCAGGAGGCCCTACAGGAATAACCATTATACCGTCTTCTTTTAATTGATTAACAAGAGGTTGGGGGATATGGTCCGGAGCGGCAGTGACTATTATTCTATCAAAAGGAGCATATTCTTCCCAGCCGTAATATCCATCATGGTTAGAGATAAGAACTTCTGGATATGTCTCTTTAAGCCTTTCTTTAGCTTTTTCATACAAGCTTGGTATTATTTCTACGGTATAAACACTTTCTACAATCTCTGCAAGAACTGCTGCCTGGTATCCAGAGCCTGTCCCTATTTCTAAAACTTTTTCATCTCCACTTAAATTAAGTTCTTCTGTCATTAGAGCAACTATATATGGCTGGGAAATAGTTTGGGCTTCCCCGATGGGCAGCGGCCTGTCTTCGTAAGCGTGAGTTTTTTGGTCTTCATCTACAAATTTATGGCGGGGGACTTGTCTCATAGCTTTAATTACACTCCTATCTTCAATTCCTCTTGCGAGTATTTGTGTTTCGACCATATCCTTTCTTAGCTTTTCATATTTTTCTAAATCTTCTTCCTGGTTTAAGAAAAATATTACTATAGCTACTAAAGTTAAAACTATAATAACAGATACACTTATTATTATTTTATATTTTTTTCCCATACTGTCTCCTATATTTTTAATGATATGGCTTGAAGCCTCAGCCATTCTGATTTATTCATCATTTTTACCACCCTCTCTACTTCTTTTATAGAAGTAGATGATATTTCTGCTATCCGGTGGTAAGTGTAATTATTTTCTAAGCCAGACAGTATTAAATCCAGTTTGCTATAAGGTAAATTTATAAAATCTTTATCATCTAATCCGGGTATGAGGTCTGGGGAAGGCGCTTTTGATATCAAATGCCCGGGCAGTTTTAGATGCTTTGCAATATCAAATATCTGTGTTTTATAAAGGTTTAACATTGGCTGGATATCTGCTATGCTATCCCCATATTTTACAAAGAAACCGGTAAGCCATTCGCTTTTATTGGCCGAACCGACATAAAGGGAGTTAGAAAGTTCTGAAAAATAAAAAAGCATTGCAGAGCGTATGCGATGTTTTATCCTATAATAGGCTATACCTTTTGCCATTTCCTTATCATTTGTTCCTTCCAGGTTTAACATAAAGAGGTCTTTTTTAAGCCTTTTGGAAATGCTATTTTGCTTTTTTTTAACATAATTTTTTATAATCTTCTTACTGAAAAGAAATGCTGGGGGAAATAACCTATAAGAGCCAATAGCCCATAGGGGAAGGGTTATTTTTTTTACAATATATTTTACTTTTAATTTTTTTGCATAATTAATAGCATCTTTAATATTCTTTTTTTCAGAGTCCCTGTCAGGAAGTATAATGGCTGTTACTCTCCCAGTCCCTAGTGCATTTACAGATAGTTTTAAAGCCAGGCAAGAGTCAAGGCCCCCGCTAAGGCCTACAATTAAACCATCTCTATTTAAGTTTAATGCATAGCTTCTTATAAAGTATTCTAAATTTTCGGCAACTTTATCTAGATTTATAGACAGGAAATCTTTTTTAGGTTGCATGTTAAAAGATAATATAATTTTTCTTTATAATATCATTTACTTATATAGATAAAAATACTAAAGATCTAAATTTTTAAAATCTTATAAAAAATAGTAAAATAAAATATCAAAGGCTGGCCCAAGCCTTTCTTTAGAAGGGAAAATTTAAATATGGGGTCTGATTTTTATATTTCAAGCCTAGAATACGAAACCAGAAATAATAATAGAGCACAGGTTCAAGACCTAAAAATAATTAATAAAATTAACCGTGCCATAAACAATGGCAAATCTTTAAAGGATATAGTCAAGCTTTTTTCAAGGTTAGTAAAAAAAGCCTTAAATGCTTATGCTTTAACTGTTTATATCTCTGATGAGAATGAGAATTATTTAGAACTCCAAAACCTTGATTTGGATGAAAATAAAAAAAGTAGAATAGCAGAAATTTTAGGTTTTGAAATTCCAAAGATTAGGTTAAGCCTGGCTGATAATAATGAATACAAAAGAATTTTCTATAATGGGAACCCGAAATTATTTGATACGAAAGAAAGCATAAAAGAGATAACCAAAGAGTTTGCAAATGCTGTTGTTTTAGAAAAGAAATCTTTAAAAGAGGTTACTGAAAGATTAACCAATTTGATATGTAATACGCTTGGCATTAAATCAATAATTATATCCCATATAGTTTATAAGGATAAGCTTATAGGGTTAACAGATTTATCTTCCAAAAATATATTAACCAAGGAAGATTTGAAAAGATATAGGCTCTTATGCAATCAGTTTAGTATGGCTTTAATAAGAAAAAGAAATGAAAGTAACTTAAAAAAAGGTAAAGAGACATTTGAGATATTATTTAATAATGCAAATGATCCAATCTTTTTTTATAATTTTTATGGAAAGCCCAACAAGCCTGGTAAATTTATTAAGGTAAATGAGATAGCCTGCAAAAAAACTGGATATAGTAGGGATGAAATCCTAGATTTAACACCACTAGATTTATTAGATGAAAACTCAAAGAAAAAGGTTCCCTATATCCGAAATGAGCTAACCAAAAATCTCAATTATACCTATGAGATGGTGATTGAATTAAAAAACGGCAAAAAAATTCCAGTTGAAATAAATTCAAAAAAATTCATGTGGAAAGGAAGAGAAGCTGTAATGTCAATTGCCAGGGATATTTCTAACCGCAAGAAAGCCGAAGATGAAATAAAATATATATCTTTCCATGATAAGCTTACCGGCCTTTATAATAGAAGTTATTTTGAAGAGGAGCTTAAGAGGCTGGACACAAGAAGGCAGCTTCCGCTCTGCATTATTATTGGGGATGTTAATGGATTAAAATTAATAAATGATGCTTTTGGCCATTCAGAAGGAGATAAGCTTCTTAAACTAGCTGCAAAAGTTTTATTAGATTGTTTTAGGGTAGAGGATATTGTTGCCAGATGGGGCGGGGATGAGTTTGCAATACTTTTGCCTAAAACTTCAAAAGAAACAGCCAATCTTTTAATAAAGAGAATAAAAGACAGATTGCTTGTTGATGATAGGAGCAAAATTCCTTTAAGCATTTCATTAGGCCTTGCGGCAAAAACTAAGGCTTACCAGGATATAGATGAAAAATTGTTAGATGCTGAATGTGACATGTATAAAGTAAAGCTTTCAGAATCTAAGGAAGTATCCACCAGCATAGTCTATTCATTAAAAAATACATTAAAAACCAAAACAGATCATAAGCCAAGCACCGATAGAAAAATTGCAGAACTGGCTATAAAATTAGGTAAAACCGCTAAACTTCCTAATAGTATTTTAGGTAAAATAAATTTAATTTCATCTTTTTACGATATAGGAATGATTTCTATTCCTGATGATTTATTAAAAAATAAAGGGAAGCCGAATACTGAGGAATGGAACCTTATAAAAAAACATCCTGAGATTGGTTTTCATATATGTATAGCAAGCCCCCATCTGTCCCATATAGCATATGACGTTCTTTCCCATCATGAGTATTGGGATGGGGAAGGTTATCCGCAAGGATTAAAAGGTGAAAACATTCCCATGCTTGCCAGAATCATTTCAATTGTTGTTGCATATCATAAAATGAAAAATGGCAGCAAGTATAAGCCGCCTATGGCTAAGGATGCAATAATAGAAGAGCTAAGAAATAAAGCAGGGAAACAATTTGACTCTAATCTGGTTAATAAATTAATTCCCCTAATAGAAGATAATTAATTTTTAAGATTCTTTAATATCATCTAAATATTCTGTCTGGTTAAAATTTATCTTAAAAGTAATGTATCTTCCAACATTTTCCATATATTTTACATACTTTTGTTTAAATAATTTGATTAGGAATTTTTCTTCCTGGAGTATTTGGTAATGCAGTATAAATGATACTGACAAAAAAAGAATTAAAAAAATCAAATTACCCCAAATTAAAAAGGTCCCTAAAAAATATAAATTAAAGAAAAGATATATAGGGTGCCTTGAAAACTTATATATCCCCCTTTTTATAAGTTTTCCCGGTTTTTTTTCATCAATGCCCAATCTCCATGAATTTCCTAGATTTATAAGGGCCCATATAAATAATATAAATCCCATGCAGACCAAGCAGAAACCAATAACCTTTAAGGCCTCGCTATTAAATAATGTGATATTTAAAGGGTATGGAAAAATCCTAAAACCAAGATCAAGGGAATAAAATAAAACTTCAAATGTCCACAGATTTACTATCAAAAATAGTAAAATCTCCATTATATGCCTGGGGCCGTCTTTCCTAAAGCTTAAGGCAATAGCATTAATTTTAGTTTTTCTTTTAATATAAATTGTTTTGCCTATAATAAAAGAAAGGAAGATTGCAAGAAAAAATATTTGGATATACTTAAAAAAATAACACAAAATATTAAAAATATTTTTTATATTATTATTATTTTATTATAAACCTTATTATATTAAAACAGATTATTTAATCTCATGATTAATAAATTATATAAAAAACCTCCATTAAGCCAAGTTAAAGAATTACAGGACTTTAGGGCTGCCCATAAGTTAAAAAAGTTGGCTACAAATAATTTAAGATGGGAATACATATCAACCGGTAAAGGTAAAAAAACAATAGTATTGCTTCCGGGTAGCATAAGGTTTGCAGAAATATGGTTTAAACTAATAAAAATATTAGAAAAAGAGTTTAAGGTAATATCCCCTAATTATCCAGAAATTAAAACTATAAAAGAGGCATTGGATGGAATTTCTAAAATACTACTAAAAGAAGAGCAGAAAAATATAATACTTATAGGCTCTTCTTTTGGAGGGTGGGTTGCCCAATGCTTTGTGAGAAAATATCCGCATTTGGTAAAGAAATTATTGCTTTCGAATACTTATTTGCCTGAATCTAGGCATCTTGGATTATATAAATATATTAATATAACTTTTCCATTATATCCGACCCCGCTACTAAAAAGGATGTTAAGGAATAACTATTTTAAAATATTTACAGTAAGTGCCCATGATAAAGATTTTTGGAAAGCTTTTATTACCGAAAACTTATATTACAATACAAATCGGAAAGAAATACTTAACCAGTATAAATGCATATATGATTACTTCAAAAACTATAGCTTTAGCAGCAATGATTTAGGCAAATGGGATGGCAAAATTTTAATTATTGAATCAATAGACGATATAGTAAGCAAGGACAAGAGGGAAAATTTAAAAAGAGTTTATCCAATGGCAGAGCTGGTAAGCTTGGAAAATGCTGGCCATACACCTGGCTATACCCAACCAGAAAAATTCTATTCGATAATCAAGGATTTTCTATATGGATAAGATACAGAAAATTATTAAACATTTTAATATGGAGCCCCTTTCTGGCGAGGGGGGCTATTATACTGAAACCTATAGGTCTAAAGAGGAAATAAATATAAAAGCCCTTCCCCAAAGGTATGAAGGAAACAGAAACTACTATACTTCTATAATCTACCTTATAACATCAAAAAACCTTTCACATCTCCATAGAATAAAAAGTGATGAGATTTTTCATTTCTACATGGGGAGCCCTGTTGAGATTATAAACTTTTTGGACGACGGTAATTATAGAAAGGTAATACTTGGAAATGATATATTTAAAGGACAAAGTCTTCAGTATAAGGTGCCAAGAAACACATGGCAGGCTGCATATCTAAAAGAGGGAGATTTTGCAGTTATGGGAACAACAGTATCGCCAGGATTTGATTTTAAGGATTACCATAGCGGCAAAGATTATAAAAGTGAGTTATTAAAGCAATACCCAAAACATGAAAAAATAATAAAAAAATTATTATGAAGGTAAATTCTTTTACCCTTGCCTCTATTTGGCATAGGGTTTTTGCAATATTTATAGATTTTATTTTTTTCTCCATTATTTTCTTTCCCGCCACTAAACTTGTAAAAGGGGTTTGGATAATGTCTGCTTCTGATCACAGGTGGGCTTACGGATTATTTATTACAGATCCGCTATGCATTATTTTTTTAATATTTATTATCCTATATTTCATTCTATTAGAGGGTTGCTGGGGCAAAACCTTGGGCAAGTGGGTACTAAAAATAAAAATCATAAAAGAAGATGGGGGTTTGCCGGGAATAAAAGCAAGCGCTATCAGGAATCTATTAAGAATAGTAGATAGCCTTCCTGCTTTAAATATACTTGGAATTATATTAATAATTACGAGCCAGAAGAATAAAAGGTTTGGAGACATTATAGCTAATACCATAGTTTTAAAAGGAAGATGAATGATTTTATTGAAAATACAATCATATAGATTCAGAATTATAGCTAAAAGAAGGAGGCAAGCCATAATAGGCAAGCTCAAGAAAAGAAACATATAAACTCTGGATAGATTTACAGAAGGGCTTGGAGTATTAAGGGTAACTATAGAGAGATGTAAATCTATTCGAAGAAGAAAGCTTCTTATCTTAAGTCCATGGTGGAATAAATATAAATTCTACAAAGTTTAGCAAACCGGAGTCTAGATTTAAAAATTGGCTGAACCAGAATTAGGACAAAAAAATAGAAAAAGCTGGAAATGATCTTGAATATTTTTGTTAGGAAAGCACTATTTTTTGGATTCTTCCAGCACTGTTTATTTATTTTTTTAAAAAATTGGCAAGCCTAAATTTTCTTGATTTAAATATTATTACTAATTCTCTGGTTATTCTATGCGAGTCGTTAAAGTATTCGGATATAAAAATTATTCCTATAGGAGGAAGCTGCAAGCTGGATTTAACATGTATTGCGGCAAATGAGTATTGGAATTTTTTAGAAAATATTAATATTGATATAACTTTCATCTCAACTGCGGGAATATCCAAACAGCATATGTTAACTACCTCAAATAAATAAATGGCTAATATTCTTAATAAAATATTTGAAAATCAAAAAATATAAACCTTCTTATAGATAGCAGTAAATTTTTTAAAATAGCTATGTTGAATATAAGAAAGATAAACAATTGCAAGAGAATTATTACAGATAAGCTGATACCGAGGTTCCTGAAAAAGGTCTCGATTGTATAATAGTTGATAAAAGCTGTCCTGGAAGGTCAGGCGCAACTCCATGTGTTTTGTGAAGTATCCAGGCTCCATTTGGCCTCAGGGGTAGAGATAAAAGAGACTCACATGATCAACTATTTGAATATAAATATAATTATTTTCAATTTTTATGGCAATACTCTTTTAGTCTGCCGTTAAACCACCAGACTTCAGTCTGGTGATGAATAGGTAAAGAAGGTAAATGTATTAGCTGACCATGTTCATATGGTAGTAGTGATACCACCGAGAGTTTCAGTTGCTAGTACAGTAAAATATATGAAATCGGCAAGCGGTAAAAAACTTAAAGAGAAGTTTGACTTTATGAAAAAAGTAATATATGGAAGAGGAGGAATATGGTCAAGGGACTACTGTGTGTCTACGGTGGGACTTAATGAAAAGGCAATTATGGATTATGCCCAGCATCAATACAAGGATGATGCAGGGCAACTGAAACTCGAGCTAGGAAAGTAAAAAAGAAGCCCCGACTTCAGTCGGGGGTAATTCACTTAACCCCTGGGGATACATTTTATGTTGAACGAAACCTTCTGCATATTTAACTGCTGCTTGGGATCCCCTAAATTCTGCTACTGTCTTTATAAAATCGGGCGCTTTGCAATTGTGCATATCTTCAAGCCAGCCAAGCTGTGACTGCATTTTTAGCATCATCTCTATTTTTGTATCCATTATCTGTTATGTCAACATATTCTTGTGGCTCAAAATTTATTCCAGCTAATGTGTCCTTGTAATATAGGTATGGAAGTTTAGTTGAAGCATCATATTCTTTTTTCCATAACTTAAGATTTGCAAGATAGCTTGCTTTAAAAACAAGCTTGCTGGTATTTACATGGTAAGAATGGTAATCATTTGGAGAATGCGTGATAATAAGACCGGGATCC
>JAGYOJ010000064.1 GCA_018399435.1 Actinomycetota bacterium
GGATATATGGAACCGGGATGCCAGATAATGGCAATGTAAAAGACATGATGGATATCGAGTTTGTTTTTCCATGCGCGGTTGTATTTGGAGGTGAAGGCGAAGGAATGAGCAGGCTGGTAAGGGAAAATTGTGATTTTATGGTTAATATTAAGATGAGTAAAAATATTCAATCATTAAATGTTTCTGTGGCAAGTGGTATAATAATGCACCGGGTTTATAGGTATTTTAAAAATGAATGATTTAGTAATAGTTGATGGATACAATTTTATATTTAATTATGTAAAGGCCAGAAGCATTGACAATGATGCATTGGCTGCTTACAGGGATAAACTAATTGAGGATCTGGTTAATTACAAATATAGCAAGAACAGCGACATCGTAGTGGTATTTGATGCTAAAAATAGCGCTAACTCAAAAAGGTCTTGTCATATATATAATGGAATTAAGATTATCTATTCTCAAAGTTCAGAAACTGCTGATAGTGTTATAGAAGAGTTAGTGCATAAAGATAGAAAGCATAAAAAAATTTTTGTAGTAACTTCCGATTACATGCAACAAAAAGTAGTTTTTAAAGGCAATATATATAGAAAATCATCTAGGGAATTTGGTATTGAGCTAAATTTGTCTAAAAAAGAAATTAATGAAAATATAAAGAAGGTAAATAAAAATAGTAATTCTTTTTACTTTTTTGGAAAAAGATTAAAAAAAGACGTATTGGATGAATTCTCTAAAATTAGAAAAAGTTAAAAGCTCAATTTCTTTTATAATATCTATTTTTTTTATAATTTTTTTAACTGGTTGTGGCATTTATTATGTTTTTCCTGAAAACCAAAAAAATGAAAATTCAGTAAAAGAAGTAATTGATGGCGATACTATTCTGCTAAACAATAATGAAAAGGTAAGGCTAATAGGCATAAATACACCTGAAAAAGGGCAATATTTTTATCCAGAATCAAAAGAAGTCTTAAAAACTATGGTATCTAAAAAGGAAGTTACCCTGGAAAAAGACGTAAGCAATAGGGACCAATATGGTAGATTGCTAAGGTATGTTTTCCTAGACGATACTTTCATAAATCTTGAAATGGTAAAAAAGGGATTTGCAAATGCTTATACTTATCCTCCAGATGTAAAATACTCTGAGCAGCTTTTGAAAGCTGAGAGGTTTGCCAGGGAAAATAATCTTGGCCTTTGGCAAAAATCTGAAATAGATAAAATTAGCATTGAGCTAAACTACGATGCTGAAGGAAATGATAATAATAATTTAAATGATGAATATGTAATTATGAAAAATATAAGTGGTGAGCAATTTAATATAAAGGGATGGAATATAAAAGACAGCGCTACTAATATTTATGAATTTGAAAAGTATATTTTTTTGCCTAATACGAATATTTACCTATTTACTGGAAGGGGAGAAGATAAAGGTAATAATTTTTATTGGGGGAAATCCCAGCCAGTATGGAATAATGACCATGACACCCTATACCTTAGGGACAGTAATGGACATTTAATAGATATATATGATTACTAAATAATTTAAAAGCTAAAAGTATTTTTTCAAATTTTTTATAATCTCAAGAAATTTTATCCTTTATTTCTTGGGAAAGCTCCATAGAAAATCTAACCATGCCATCTCTTTTACATATTTTAACATCTCCTAAGAAATTCTTTCATTCACATACACCAGCTTAAATTTTCTTCTTGCCTAAAATGTGACAATTACTTTTAAGTATTTAGTTTGGGTAAGGCTCTATTTGGCTATCTTTTTTTGGCAAAGCAATCATTAAAAGGGACTTAAAAAAATGAGTTCCAAAAGCAAGTCCTTAGAAATATTTTTGGGTTAAAAAGAAATGAAAAGGGACCGATATATAAGTCGGCCCCTTCACTGATTTTTATTAACTTATAAACGCTGCTATCAGTAAACATTAAAAACGGTAATTAAACCTTGAGTACTTTTATTCATGTTCTGTATTTCTGAATTTTCTCCAGGAGTTCCATATCCCCTTTAACATCTCCCAGGCAGGTCGGGATTATGCCATCAACAACACCTTCAAGGTCGGCGACAAATCTTTCAGCATTCTCCATGTTTGTACTGGCAGGCCATCCTATTCTCTCCAGGGTCTTTTGGTTCTTGTCCGTTCCTACTACAAAATAGGGATAGATAGGTTTTCCCAGACGCTTGCATTCTGCAGCTATCTGTTTTAACTTGGGTAAAGTTTCCTGTTCGAGTCTAAGGAAAAAGCAAAAATCCCAGTCATCTTGTATGCGTGCGATAGCGTTTTCCGCAGGTACACGTGCTGTTAACAAGCACCCTAGCCTTACCTTGCTTATTTTTATATTGTTTCGTAGAAAGTCTCTGACTTCTTCGGCAGGACCGGTAGATCGCCTATATTTCAGGATTTCATCAGGGTCTGATAATACTTCAAAGCTGCCATCCTGCCGCGTTCTTATCAGGTCTCCATATTTTGGAGGGTCGCCCGGGTCTGGGAGCATACCATCGACACCCATAGATTCAGCAGCGAGTGCTGCCGCGCCTATTTCTACTGGTGCCTTATAATTCGTGATAAGCATCGGTATTGCTATCTTATCCGGATATATCTGTTTGAGTACACAGGCTATAGCAGAACCGCTAGGCGCAGGAACGCCCCCAGCGCTGTCCGTAATGTTCCATCCGTCAACTAAATCCTTGACCTTCTCGGCAGAGTCGATAAAGTTAAGTCTTGGGATAAACTCGTATAATAATTTCATGGTGTAATTTCTCCTACTTTATTTTTGCAATTTTTATATTAAGCTATGCTAATATTGGCTTTCTTCCTCTAACAATTTTTAAAATTTTCTTTCCCCAATCTACCATTATTCGATGCGAAAAAATGCACAAGATAATTTTCCGAATATGCTTATAAATTATGTAGAAATCCCAACACCCCTTCCAATCGGATTTTTGAAAATCACTGGTCTTCCTATAAGGATTGTTTCACATTCCATAAAGTATAACAAATTAAGTATAAATAAAAAATATTATTTCTGTTTCTGATAATAATAAATATGATGACTTTTTTGATGATTAGGGAAGGGTAATAGTTTAGGGATCCGGAATGGCATTCTGGACAATTCTGCCCTTGATAGGTTGGTTCATTCTTCCCGGAAAGGGAGAAGATAAATGCAATAATTTTCATTAGGTTAAATCCCAACCAGTATAAAATAATGACCATTACACCCTATACCTTAGGGACAGTAATGGTCATTTAATAGATATATATGATTACTAAATAATTTAAAAGCTAAAAGTATTTTTTCAAATTTTTTATAATCTCAGGAATTTTATCCTTTATTTCTTTCGAAAGGTCCATAGAAAATCTAACTATGTCATCTTTATTAGAATTATATATATTAATACCAAACAAATATCCATTAATTTTTATTTTGGAGGATAACTGCAATAAATTTAATACATCTAAAATTCCAGTCTGGTGAAAGGATATAAATTCTATATTCTTTTTATTATCTTCAAAAACTTTATCAAGCGGGGCAATATAAAAATCCCCTTTAGGATTCTGGTTTCTGTTATTGTTAATTCTTATAGCATCTATTATTAAAACTTTACAATTCTTATATTTCTCAAGTATTGGCAGCAAGCCAAATCCAGCAGTAGCGCCATCTATTAATTTTACATGTCCGGGTAAATCTTCTTTTTCCAGCTCTTTTATGACTTTTACCCCTATGCCTTCATCTCCTAAAAGGACATTACCAATACCGAGGACAATTGTTTTTATATCATTATCCATCAAATTAGGCTTCTATTTTATTTTTTCTATCAAGGCTGGTATATGCTTTTCCCAGCCCAGGGCTTGTATATGGACTCCCTGACAGTATGGTTTTACCGCATTTGTAATTTCAGCTGCTATTTCCAAGCAGGTTGCTATCTTGTCTTGGGTTTCAGCCATTCTTTTGGAGGTAGATTCAGGAACAAATACCCCAGGAACAAATTTATTCATATAATTAGCCATTTTATCAGATTTAAGCAAAATTATTCCAGCAAGTATTGGAATATCAATATCCATTTTAGAAATTCTTTCCATGAATTTTATGAAAACTTCTGGGTCAAATATTGCCTGGGTTTGAAAAAATTGTGCTCCCTGGTCAATTTTCTTTTTCATCTTTATAATTTGCAGCTCTAGTGCAGCTTCAGTATCAGCACCAGGATTTACAACAGCACCTTTGAAAAAGGAAGGTTTTTCTGTTAACTCTTTTCCTGCTAGATCATACCCTTCCTCTAGTTTTTTTATTGCCCATAGTAATTGGACTGAATCAAGATCAAAGACTGGTTCTGCTTGGGGATGGTCTCCAATATTTGTAAAGTCTCCAGTTAATGCCAATATATTTTTAATGCCTAATACATAAGCGCTAAGAATATCAGATTGCAATGCAAGCCTATTTCTATCCCTGCAGGTAACTTGATATATTGGATCCAGGCCCATTTCTTTTAGTATGTGGCAGGTGGTGAGGGAACCTAGCCTCATAACAGAACTTTGCAAGTCAGTAACATTTACTCCATCGGCCAGGCCTTTTAATATTTCTCCTGCACTTTTTATTTCTTCATCTTCAGCACCTTTTGGCGGGCCTATTTCGCAGGTAATTGCAAATTCGCCGCTTTCTAATTTTTCTTGAAATTTAGATAAAAATTTTGTTTTCTTAGCTATCATATTACCTCCTCATCTAAAGCCCAATGCTTGCTTTTTCTATCTTCTTCTTTTGGCAGCATTTTGCTGTAATTTCTAGGCTCAATAAACCTATACAGATTTTCTAATCTTCCAAGTTTTTTAAGCCTCTTATAAATTAATTCCCAACCGCAGTCCCTGTCAGGGTCTGTTTCACATTTTCCATTACTTTGTCCGGCGCAAGCTCCATTTAAGAGTTGTTTTGGGCAAGCAGTATAGGGGCATATGCCGCCTGTATATTCAAGCAGGCAATCCCCACAAGTATCACATCTTTCTGAGCCATGCCACATTCCAGTTATTCTCCCTCCAAAAGTTTTAGTGTTTAATGCTGGGTAGCAAATTTTATTTAAAACTTCTGTAGAGGCTTGAACCCCTAATCCGCAGGAAAGCACCAATACTGCATCTGATTTTTCAATTGTTTCCATTCTAGGCCTTACCCTGGACCTTATTAGTGCTTTCTGGCACAAAAAGTCTATAGACATGGTGCCAGTTATTTTTTTGCCAGCTTTTTCAAGGCCTTCCTTTATTTTGTTTATTTCTTTTATCCCGCCAGTTTCTGCACCTTCCGGGCATCCACCACAGCCTACTATGAAGATTTTCTTCTCTTTACCAAAATTTTCTATTATTTCTTCAATGGGTTTTTGTTCTGTTAATATCATATTACCTCCAAAAAAGTAATTATTATTTTATTAGACCACTTTATATTTACCCATAATATTTCCCTTTGGAGAAATTAAATGAACTGCGCATGCAGTACATGGATCAAAACTCCTTATAACTCTTAGTATCTCTATAGGGGTTTTGCTTTCACTAACCTCAAGTCCAATTAAAGCCTGTTCAAATGGGCCAGGATTGCCATCTTTGTCTTTTGGGGAGGCATTCCATGCTGTAGGGGTAATAACCTGGTAATTGGCAATTCTTCCATTCTCAACTTTTAACCAGTGGCCAAGAGATCCTCTAGGGGCTTCTGTTACCCCTATTCCTTGCCCTTCTTTGGGTTTAATATATTCAGTAGCCACAGGCTCTTGGGGGTCAAGCTCTTGAGCCCATTTTTGCAAGTAGACACAATAAATATTTGCCATTAAAGCCCTTGCAAGGTGCCTACCTGCCACAGAATATAGTTTAGGTATTTTTATGCCAACTTCAGAAAGTGTTTTATCTACAAGGCTATTTATAGTTTTATTGTTTTTGCTCAAGTAAGTGGTTAGCAATGCTGCTAGCGGCCCTGTTTCAAAAACTTTTTTATCATATCGGGGTGATTTAATCCATGAATAAGCATTTTCCTTATTTGCATCAGCTTCTGTAATACCTTCACTGGGGTGCAGGATAGGAGTATCGCTGTTATAAAAACTATTAGTTATGTCTTCTGTAATCTTATCAATATCAAATTTATCGTACTTATCAATATCTTCTACCAATCCTTGGCTAATTAGAGTATCTAATTCTCCGTTTTGCTTCATTTTATAGCCACCATATGATAGTAAATTCTGGCAGCCCTTTCCTATTTCAAGATAATCACTAAAAGTTTTGGCTAATGCAATAGCATCGGGAAGATAGCTATTTTTTACAAAATTATAGATTTCTTCTAGCCTCCATTGATATGCAGTTATCTTATCAATGCTTAATCTTTCTGAAACGCCGCCAGCTACTATTGCGCTATCGTGGGGCCATTTTCCTCCAAAAATGCTAGCTGCGGATTGGGCTTTTCTATATATCTCAATAGCTTTTAAATAGTGTGCTGTAATTTCATTAGTAGTTTCTGTATCAAATTTAAAATCAATATCATCTCTGGGCAAAAAGGGGCTAGAATACCCTTTTTGCAGAAATTGTTTTAAGGTAGCTAAATTTTGGTTATCTCCTTCATATTCTAATGCTTTAGTAGGATCAATATAGTCAAGGCCGCTTAAAATATAAAAGTGGAGGATATGGTCAGCAATTGTTCTTGTAGCTTCTATAATATTTCTAATAAGCGTGCCATTGTAAGGGATCTTGTCTTTTATTCCAGCAGCGTCGTCTACTGCGCCAACTGAAGCAATTGCATGGGGTTCAGGGCAAACGCCACATATCCTTTGGCTAATCATTACTGCATCCCTGGGGTCCCTGCCTTCAAGAATATTTTCAATGCCCCTAAATAATGTACCGCTCATATTAGCATCTTTCACTATTCCATTATCTACCATGGCTTCTACTTTTAAGTGGCCTTCAATTCTAGTTATCGGATGTATGGTTACTTTTTTCACTTTCCCACCTTCCTATCTTTATTTTGGTTCTTATCTTTTACGGGATTTTCAACATCTATAATCCTCTCATAAAAATCGCCTAAAAAATCAGGAAATTCAGGCTGTGTACATCCACTGCAAGGAGCTCCGCTTCCAATAACCCAATTAACATTTCCATTTCTTTTTCTAAGCGGGCAATCAGCATAAGTTATAGGGCCTTTGCACCCTAATTCATAAAGGCAGCCTTCATCGCCAAAATGTTTTGCAAATTTCCCTTCATCGAAATAAGCCCTATTAGGGCAATTTTCATGTATTAATTTACCAAAATATGTTTTTGGCCTTTTAAAATCATCAACTTCAACATTCTCTAAACCCTTTGTTAAGATTTCTCCTATAGTACCAAAAAGCCAATCTGGATGTGGGGGGCAGCCCGGTATGTTTATTAGAGGTGTTTTGATTTTATTAGACAAGAATATGTCATCTACACTAAAGCTTCCACTAGGATTAGGAAGAGCAGCTGCTATTCCTCCAAATGCTGCACAAGTGCCTAATGCAATAGTTGCCATTGCATTAGGGGCTAAATGGAGAACTTCTTCTAAAACAGTATATTTTTTACCATTTTTTTCACCAGTGACACAATACATACCATTGTCTTTAGTGGGAATAGCTCCATCAATTATGAGGACATAATCATTTTTTTCTGAAGCTTCTTCAATTACTTCCATAGCAAGTTCGCCGCTAGCAGTCATCAAGTTTGGGTGGAAAAGAATATCAAGTTTGACCCCTGGAATAACATCCTGTAAAACTATATTTTCTAAAGATGGATAATAAGAGCAGATTGTAGAAGTTGCGCAACCGCTGCAAGCTGCGGCCTGTATATAAAAAACAGGAATTACTTGCGAATGCTTGTTATTCATAAGGCTCCTTTCCTTATTAGATTAATTTATTAGGCAATGTATAAACTATTATTTATATAATAAATAACTAACTTTTTTAAC
>JAGYOJ010000065.1 GCA_018399435.1 Actinomycetota bacterium
TGATTTAGTAATTGAGTATTCATGCATAATTTATAAAATTTTAAATAATGAATTAGATTGCATATTATTGCCAGATAATGCAATAGCAATTAAGGTATGTAAAAACTATAGCTGTTTTGCAGTATCTACAACTATATCCCCAACCCTGTATTTATAATTTAAGCTTTCAGATATTACAGGACATTTAACTTTAAGCAAAAAGAATATGTCCTTATCTTCATCGCTTAATGCTTCATAATTACCCTGGCCTTTTGCAATAACCAGGTCTGACCTATCATATTCTTTTTTAAACTCATCTGAGCACAAATGGACAATAGCCCCCGGCATATCTAAACCAGTAGTTATTACCTTTACCAAATCGGTCATGCTAACAAATTCAGCATCCTCCATGAGAGCATCATTAATGGTGGGACCTCCCCTCACGACAAAGGTAATTTTTTCTGGATAAAGCTTTTCAATAAGAATTTTATCAAATACTATTTCTCCCGCATTGTCTCCTATATAAAGGATATTATTTGCTTCTTCTATTCTCCGTTTTAAAAGGTTAAGCTTTTCTAAATTTAGGTCTTGTTTTAATGATTCTTCAATTGTATGAAGTACTATCTCTTCCTTTAGCTCTTTACCCTTCCCAAAATCTATTATATTGCCTGCAATCGCTACCCTGATGCTTGTTTCAAATTCATTTTCAGAGTTACTTATTATTTCTTTTACTTTTTCTACAAGATGCATGCAAACGATATTAAATTTCTTTTTTAGGTCTTTATAGGGATCTTTATCTGGAGCTAATTTCCTAATAACATTTTGAACCTTATAAAAAGTATCAAAAGCTTGCTGTTCTGTATCAAAATCCTTTACTGCAGCTAATGCTTTCTTTAACATTTTTTCCTGTAGTTTTTTGTCATCTGTTAAAAGTTCAGCTGCATGCAAAACCTGGTTCATGTAGCAAGGGACACATCTTAGATTTAATTTCATAATATAGCTTTCTAGAAAGTTATCTTATTCGCTGTAAAGATATTCTTTTATATTTTCCCACATATTTATAATTTCCAAACCCGCTTCGCTGTCTTTGCTGTCTACTATAAATTTCTTTCGTGAAAGGGTTAATGCAACTTTATCATCATAAGGAATTTTACCAATTACCTCTATATTGTTTTTGCTGCAAAATTCTTCTATTTCTTTTGTATTCTCTAAATTAATGTCAAATTTATTTATACAAGCAAAAACTTTAATATCAAATATTTTAGCAACCTCATATACCTTTTTAAAATCGCTTATGGCAGACAATGTAGGCTCTGTAACTATTAATGTGGCATCGACGCCATTAAGGGAAGAAATAACTGGGCATCCTATGCCAGGAGCACCATCTATTATTACAAGTTTTATATTTTTTTCTCCTGCTATATCTTCTGCCGTATTCCTTATCCGGGTAATAAGCAGACCTGAGTTTTCAGCGCCAGGCAATAATCTAGCGTGAACAAGAGTGCAAAATTTAGTTTCTGACACAAAACTTGAACCCTGCTTTTCTGCCTTTAATTCTATTGCATCTGTAGGGCAAATATATTCGCAAACTCCACAACCTTCGCACCTTAATTCATCTATTTTTATATCCGTCTCTGAATCAGATATAGCATCAAACCTACAAGCTTCCTCACATTTTCCACAATTGATGCAATCACCGGTTACTTTAGCTACTGCACCACCTATAAATTCTTCTTCTTTTTTTATCTCCGGCTCTAAAAGTATATGCAGGTTTGCAGCATCAACATCGCAGTCTACCGCAATTTGATTGCTTGCAAGCTTAATAAAATTAGAGGCAACAGTAGTTTTTCCTGTCCCCCCTTTTCCGCTTATAATTGTCAATTGTTTCATGTCTGTAATTCCTTTTCTATGCCTTTTAGAATATTTTCAAATTTTTTCTTCCATGAACTATCATAATCAATAAGAGAATCTCCCCTGGAATAGTATTTTGCTATTTCTCTGTCATTTGGGATTTTTGCAAGTATTTGTATATAATTTTTATTACAATATTCTTCTACCTTATTATCGCCAATGCCATCCCTGTTAATAATGACCCCGAATGGCTTATTCAATTTTTCTAATACTCCTACTGATAGTTCCAGGTCATTTAAGCCATAAGGCGTAGGCTCGGTTACTAATATGCAATAATCACAATCTTTTACTGCAAATACCATAGCGCATGAGGTTCCTGGAGGAGAATCTATTATTACCAGCCCATCTTTTGTTATAAGCTTATCCAATGCATTTTGTACCGATGTGGTCCTCATTGAACCTGGCTTTAGGTCGCCCATAGAAAAGTCTATATTTGGTTTTGCGGGGCCTTTTCTTATTTCGCCTACCACTACATCCTTCTCCCTGACAGTGCCTTTTGGACCTACAAGCTTGCAGCCCCCGCATCCATGGCATAGTTCTGGAAAAAATATTACTTCATCTTTTAAAGCTGCTATTGCATTATAATGGCAAAAATCGGCACAAGCACTAAAATCTGCCCCAGTTTCAGTCAAAAAATAAGGGTGTTTTATAGTAACCTTTTGTACATGTTTAATCTCAGGTTTTAAAAAGAAATTGGAATTAGGAGCTTCAACATCATAATCAAGAAATTGACAATATCCTACCGATAAAGCTAAATTAGAAGCTACCGTAGTTTTTCCTGTTCCCCCTTTGCCGCTTGCAACTGATATTATCAATTTACCATCTACCCCCTCCGCCACCACTTCCAAAGTGGCTACCTACATCAGGGCCGGAAATTTCTTTTAATTCTCCTTTTTTAAATTTCTCGACAGCATCTCTTATGCTCCCAGTAATACCAGAATATACTTTTAAATTAGTTGACGCTAATACCCTGAAAGCATTTGGTCCAACATTTCCTGTTATGACAGCTTTCGCACCTTTATTTGCAATCATTTGCCCAGTTTGTATTCCTGCTCCGCCCATAGCTTGCCTAGACTCATTTTCAGCAAATTCAAAATTATCATTATCTGTATTATAAAATATGAAATAGGGGCATCTTCCAAATCTTTGGTCAACATTTGAATCTAAGCTAGTCCCACTAGAAGATATTGCTACAATCATCTTTTTACTCCTTTAATTATTTATAATTAACTAATCTTTTTCCACACTTTGGGCATTTTATTTTGCTTAATTTAATTTCATCTTGGCCCTTTATATCATCTTTTTTTATAAAAAAATGGTAATTGCCCTTTTCGCATTTTGTTTTGATTATATTTTTATCTGGAATATAATTTCCGCCTTCAAATTTTATAGCCCTGCCTTCTAGAATTGCAGAAATTAATTTATTTCTCCCAGCCTTTAATAATCTCTGAAAAGTGGATCTTGAAATGCCCATTTTTTTTGCAGCGCTAATTTGGTCCAAACCTAATTTGTCTTTTAATTTTAATGCTTCCATCTCTTCAATAGATAAGCTTTCCACTGTTATATTTTTTTCTTCAACACCAGATGGTTTATATAAAACATAAAGGGGAAGCTTATCTATTATTTTCCTTATTTTAGGCCTGGCTGTCATTCTCTTACCATCCTGGTGCCGCATTTTGGGCACTCCATATCATAACATGGTTGTCCGACTTTATGTTCTACTTTTTCTCCACAGCTTGGACAAACACAATTTCCGCTAGGTCCAGCTCCTTGGCCTCCCATTCGGCCTCTTCCGCCACCACGGCCTAAGCCTCTTCCTGTTCCTGGCCCTTGCCCTGCTGGTCCGGTTCCGTCTCCTCTTGGCATATTAAATCATCCTCCTTTTAGATTTTTTATTTATCGGTTTTTTCAACTCCATAGCCCTTTCCATCTCCAGGTGAACAGATATTTTCTGCTCCCTCTAAAGTGCCATTTAGCATTTTTTCTACAATATCATCAATCCTGCCTTGTATCCCCAAAAAAGTGTCTATTCCTACTTTATTAAAAAGCTCTCTGGCCCTATATCCCATTCCACCTGTAACAATGCCACTAACCCCAGCTTTTTTCAAGAATTCAGGTAAATAACCTGGATGGTGCCCGGGGTTTTCAATTACTTCTTTGTTTTTTAATTCATTCCCCTCAATTTCTAAAATTGTAAACTGGGGGCATCTGCCAAAATGGGCAGAAACCATTCCATTATCAGTAGAAATAGCAATTTTCATATTTTTCACTCCTTCTTAAAATAGTATCTTTTATTTTCCCTAAAACGGTATCCTATCTTCTCTTCTCCAAGAAGATTATTAACTGCTTTTATAGACTGGTTTAAATTTATTCCTAAAGAATTACTAATATCTTTTATGGTAACAGGCCTCCTTTTAGCAAGTTGGTAAACATTATCTTCAATTTCCTTTATCTCTTTAGTTATTTTATCTTTTCTTACATTCCCAATAATTTCTGCCCTGGCGCCAAAAGAATCTTTTATATAATCTAGTTTTTTCTTTGAAGGTATTTTAAGATTTAAAGACTCAGTTGGCCTAACTGGGGTATTTATATGAATTTTTTCAATTCTGGTATCCAAATTTTTTAGCAACTTACTGAACTCACCAATAGTTTCTTCAGAGTCATTTATTTTAGACATTATCATTATCTCAAGCCATATTTTACCCCCGAACTCATCTAATAACTTCTTTAAACCTTTTATATTTTTTTCGAATGTAATTTCTTCATGGGGCCTGTTTATTTTATCAAGCAATTTCTGATTAGGGGCGTCAAGGGATACTTTTATTAGGTCAACTTCCTTAATATCATTAATTACATCATCAAAACCAAGAAGGCCCCCGCTAGTAAGCACCACTACAGGTATATCTGTAACTTCTTTTATTGCATGATTGAGCCTTCTAATATCATTATTTAATGTGGGCTCGCCTGAACCTGAAAATGTAATATAATCCAAGTCTGGATTGGTTTCTATTTTTTCTTTAAGCCCGACTTTAAATTTTTTTATATCTATTTCAACATAATGGCCCCTGTTTATAGTTTTTTTTGTAGTTCTTCCTAATTGGCAATACAAGCAATCATAGACGCATATCTTAAAAGGTATGATATCTAAACCTAAAGAAAAACCAAATCTCCTGGATAAAACCGGGCCATAAAAAATTGACATAAATACCCCTTTACTTAAATTTTAATACCCTTCCTGCGCTCCCATAAAAAAACCTGTCCCCATAATATTCTTTAAATTTTGGAGATGTTTTTATGCCTGTGCAATGGCTGGGCATTAAAAAATTTATATTATATTTCTTTAATTCCCTTAATGTTCTGTCAATATAACTGTCACTTTTTTCTGAAAGATGCATTCCCCCTGCAACCATTAAAAATTTATCCCTGTTGCTTATATCGATTGTCTTTTGGATAATATTTATAACTCCGCTATGCGCACAGCCCAAAAGCAAAATTAAGCCATCCCCATGGCGTATAACTACAGAAATATCATCTAAAATATTATCATGAACAAAACTTTCGTTTTCTTTTTTTAAAAATTTGTCTTCAACTTTTTCAAAATCATTAGTTCTAAAAACTTCACCTGTTGTATAAATATCATCAGTTATTTTCTGGCTCTGAGTTGATAATATGAAATTTGCGCCATTTTTTTCATATACTTCTTTTTTTTCAGGCATTCCTATATAAAAGTCTGTTTCTCCATCCCTTTTTATATATTTTTTTTCAAAAATTGAAGGATGGCCATATATATTAATTTTTCTTTTTATTTTTTGAAGAACTGCAAGCAGTCCGCCAGCATGGTCATAATGCCCATGGCTTAAAATAATGCAGTCAATTTCCCCTAAATTAATATTTAACATTTCTGCATTCCTTATTATTTGATTGCTCTGCCCTGTATCAAATAATATTTTTTTACCTTTAGATTCTATCAGCATAGCCAAGCCATGTTCAGCCCTAAGCTCCGGTATAGCTACGCAATTATCAATAATTGATGTTATTTTTAATTTTTCTTCCATTTCCATTATTATTTCAATCCAAATCCTCTTTTAGCGATACCTTCCTTTAAAGGAAAATAAGTTTTTTGTGCATAAACTATCGGATCTAATTTTTTATAATCAATTTTTCCATTATTGTCTAATATCTTCTCATCAATATGCAATTTTAGGACTTTTCCAATTAATAAATTACTTGTTTCCTTAACATAGATATCTTCTAATTTACACTCTATATTTATGGGGCATTCTTTTATCATGCTAGCTTTTACTTCTTTAGCTTTCTCTTTTGTAAAACCAGTAAGTTTGTATTTATCTACCTTATCACCATGTTTTCCTCCACATATATCAACTTCTTTTAAATTTTTCTGCCCTGGTATATTAACAATGAATTCTTTATGTTCTTTGATTAAATCCAGGGAATATTTTTTGCCGTTTATAATTATTCCAATACACGGAGTTTTTCTACAAATATTAGTAGTCCAGGCTATGGTTATGATATTATCTTTTTTACCATCACCGCTAGTTACCAGCACTACTGGTAATGGGAACATCGCATTTGTAGCCTCCATTACTTTTTTCATATTCTCACTCCTCTAATTTTGGGCATATACTCACAAAAATTCATTTTAGCAACTTAAATTTATTCATTCAAGCAAAAAAATAATATCAAACATTTGATACTTTTATAATCTTTTCAGTTATGCTTTCATATGCTTTTTTTACCTTGCTATCATCTTTGACATCATTTAAAAATATTATTCCATTATCAGATGCTTCCATTACTTTAATATCAAATGGAATGATCCCCAGAAAATCAACACCCAGACTTTCTGCAACTTTTACGCCACCGCCAGTTTTAAATAAATCAATTTCTTTTCCGCAATGGGGGCATAAAAAACCAGACATGTTCTCAATTACACCGATATAAGGGATTTTTAATTGCCTTGCGAATTGAATACTTTTTCTAGCATCCATTATTGCTACCTGTTGAGGAGTTGTTACCACAATGCCACCAGTTAAATCCTGAAGCAATTGTCCAATGCTTAAAGGCTCATCACCTGTGCCAGGAGGCGCGTCTACTATTAAAAAATCAAGCTCTCCCCAATTTACATCACTTAAAAACTGTTGGATTAATTTCATCTTAAGCGGCCCCCTCCATATCACTGGAGTGTCTTTATTTTCTAAAATAGAAGCAGTACTCATAACTTTAAATCCTTCCTCTACTTCTATTGGATTTATCCTATCTCCCTGGCCAGTTATTTTTTTGCTTTCAAGGCCAAGCATTTTAATAACATTTGGGCCATGTATATCAATATCAAGCAAGCCCACAGTATAACCTTTTTGCTTGAGGCTATATGAAAGATTTACAGAAACGGTAGTTTTTCCAACTCCGCCTTTTCCACTGAATACCATAAATTTATTTTTTACCTTCTCCATGTTTTTTGAAACTTTTTCATTTTTTATAATATTGTTCATCCCGCCACCTTTTAATAGTAAAATAAGTAAGGGTAACATTACCCTTACTTATTTTACTTCATTTTATTTTTATTTTTAAATACTTATTCTTTTTCTTTTTCTTTTGACAGTTCATCTATCCTAGCCTGGATATCGTTTAATTGCTGTTTTAGCATATCTGCCTGGCCTTTTAAGCCTTCCATTTCCTCTTCAGGGGAAATATCCGGCGCATAAGCTTGGGCTGCCCCTGCTGGAGGATATTGGTTATATCTTTGCCAGCCTGGAAGCCCTGTAGCATAATACATATTTCTATAACCTCTGCCTCTACCAAAACCCCCAAATGGCCTGCCTGCAAACCTTCTGCCACCATAAGGGTTCATGAAACCAGGCGTATTATATCCTGCACAATATCCTGCTCCTCTTCCTGTCATCGGTCCTTGTCCTGCTGGTCCTGTTCCGTCAAAACCCGGCATATATATTACCTCCTTTATATGAACTAATGTTCAATATTATTATAATGAACTATGGT